>NZ_RZTF01000246.1:0-6022 GCF_004023175.1 Mesorhizobium sp. M7A.F.Ca.MR.362.00.0.0 | reverse complement strand
CCCGGTCGAACTGGTTTCGGAGGCTTCGCAGCAGTCGATCACGCGCGCAACGGCAAGCGGCCGTGCCAGTCTGCAAGCCGGGCGCAGCGTCATCCTCTACACCGCGCTTGGTCCCACTGCCGACAGGGGCGCCGAAATCGACCGGCAGGAAGGCGCCCGCCACAGGCTTGGCCGCGGACTCGGAGAAATCCTTCGCAGCCTGACGATCGAACAGAGCCTGCGGCGCGTGGTCATTGCCGGCGGCGATACGTCGAGCCACGCGCTGGGCGAGATGGGTGTCGATGCCCTGACAATCCGCATGCCGCTGCCCGCTTCGCCGGGTTCGCCGCTCTGCGTTGCTCACGCGCGCGTCAAGGCGATCGACGGCTTGGAGGTCGCGCTCAAGGGCGGCCAGGTCGGAACCGATCGCTATTTCTCAGCCATCCGCGACGGCCTCGGCGGTTGAAACAACTAACGCCTACGTCCAGGTGATAGCCTGCGGGAACACCTCTGCGCACGAAATGCTCCTTGCCGGGTGGAAATCCCGGTAACACCCGGTATTATCTGCGAAAATGCCGAAATCGGGAGGATGCCGGGTGCAGACCAAGAAGATCATCAATGCCGGCAACCGCGCCGTCGACGAGATGCTGGAAGGCATCCTGGCAGCCCATCCCCGCCATCTCAAAAGCGTGGAGGGTAGCCCACGCTCCATCATCGCCTGCGACGGACCGCGCCAGGGCAAGGTGGGCCTCGTCATTGGCGGCGGCTCGGGCCACGAGCCGAGCTTTCTTGGCTTCGTCGGCAAGGGATTGGCCGATGCGGCGGCCATCGGCAATGTCTTCGCCTCGCCACCGCCGGACCCGATCCTCGAATGCGCAAAGGCAGTCAGCGGCGGCGCCGGCGTGCTGTTCATGTACGGCAACTATGCCGGCGACGTGATGAATTTCGACATGGCGGCCGAGATGGCCGCCATGGACGACATCGAGGTGCGCACGGTGCTGAGCACCGACGACGTCGCCTCGGCACCGCGCGACCAACGGCACAAGAGGCGCGGCGTCGCCGGCAATTTCTTCATCTTCAAGGCGGCCGGTGCCGCCTGCGACCGGATGCTGTCCTTCGACGAATGCGAGCGCATCGCCGGCAAGGCCAACGACCACACCTTCACCATGGGCGTGGCGCTGTCGCCCTGTTCGCTGCCGCAGACCCGCCGGCCGAATTTCGAGATCGGGCCGGACGAGATGGAGATCGGGATGGGCATCCATGGCGAGCCGGGCATCGCGCGCGAAAAGTTGAAAACAGCCGACGAGATCACCGACGAGATGCTGGACAGGATCCTCGACGAGATGGCGCCTACGCGCGGCGACAAGGTCGCGGTGCTCGTCAATTCGCTGGGCTCAACGCCGCTGATGGAACTCTACATCATGAACCGGCGCGTGAAGCAGAGGCTCGATGAGATCGGTGTGTCCATACACGCAAGCTGGGTCGGCAATTACTGCACCTCGCTCGAAATGGCTGGTGCATCGATCACGCTGCACCAACTCGACGGCGAGTTGCAGACGATGCTGGATCACCCCTGCGACTGCGCCATGTTTCGCGCCGGCTAAACCCACTTCTGTGGCAAGGACTAAGATATGACGACAATCGACACCGCCCACCTTGTCGCGATGTTCGCGGCGATCGCAACCGCCATGTCCGCCGACAGGGACCGACTATGCGCGCTTGACGGGGTTATCGGCGACGCCGACCACGGCATCGCGATGGAGCTTGGATTTTCCGCTGCACGCGATGCAGTCGCCGCACTGGACACTGGGGCCACCGACCCGACCAGCTTGCTGAACACCGCTGCCAAATCGTTCCTGAATGCCGTCGGCGCCTCCTCCGGGCCGCTCTATGCGACCGCGTTCATGCGGGGCGCGGCAGCCGTCAAGGGCAAGACGACGCTCGACGATTCGGACGTGGTCGCCCTGTTCCAGGCTATGGCCAAGGGCATTCAGGATCGCGGCAAAGCCGAGCCTGGCGAAAAGACGATGATCGATGCATGGGCGCCGGCTGCGCAGGCAGCGGGCGAAGCGCTGACCTCCGGCAAGGATCTGGCGGGCAGTCTCGAAGCTGCTGCACAAGCGGCAAATGCAGGCGCGGAGGCGACTAAGTCGATGGTCGCCACGAAAGGCCGGGCATCGCGCCTCGGCGAACGCTCGCTTGGCCACATGGACCCGGGCGCCGCCTCCGCCGTAACCATGATCGAGGCGATGCGGGTCGCCTTGACCAGTTAACTCAGTAACGGGTTCCCCGCGTTTTTCAGCGCTTGGCGTCGAGCTTGTCGATGGCCTGCACGTTTGTGGCGGAGGGGCCATTCGGATCGAACTCCGAGGCTAACCATGCGTCGGCGATCGATTTCGCCAGTTCGGGACCGATGACGCGGGCGCCCATAGTGATGATCTGGGCGTTGTTGGACTTGGCGGCGCGCTCAGCGGAATAGGTGTCGTGGGTCAATGCGGCGCGAATGCCCGGCACCTTGTTGGCGGAGATGCTGACGCCAATGCCGGTGCCGCAAAACAGGATGGCCCGGTCGTAATTGCCGTCGAGAATTTCGTGGCCTACCGAGGCGGCGATGTCGGCGTAGAATCCGGCCTGGCTGAGGTCGACGACCTGCAGTTCGGGTTTGGTGGCGAGATGCTTGGCGATGACGTCGAGCAGCGGCTTTCCGGCACTGTCGGCTCCGAGTGCGATCTTCATGATGATGAACTCCTTTGCTAGGTCTTTTGGCAGTCAGCGCGCGATGGCGGCCGACGCCTTTTTCAGAATGTCGATATAGCCTTCCGCTTGCCACGCCGAGCGGCCGATGAACAGGCCATCGATATGCGGCTGGCCGATGAGTCCGGCCGCGTTGCCTGGATTGACGCTGCCACCATAAAGCACAGGTGGAGCAATCGGCAGCCGGTCGGCAGCAACCTTCTTGATCAGCTGTTGCTGTCTGTCGGCATAGTCGGCGCTTGCGGGAATGCCCTTCTCACCGATTGCCCAGACGGGCTCGTAGGCAAAGAGGATTTCCGCCTTCAGTTGATCGCCGCTCAGCTCTTGCAGCGCGCCGAGAACCTGTGCCGTCAGCACCGCCTCGGCGCGGCCTGATTCACGCTCAGCCAGCGTCTCGCCGACGCAGATCAGCGGCACGAAACCGTGCCTGACTGCGGCCGCCGTTTTCAGTCCCACAGTCGCATCCGTCTCGCCGAAATGCTCGCGGCGCTCGCTATGGCCGAGTTCGATCACATCCAGCCCGCAGTCTTTCAACATCACCGGCGAAATCTCTCCCGTCCAGGCGCCCGCGTCGGCCCAATGCATGTTCTGGGCGCCGATCTTGACGCGGGTGTCGGCCAGCGCCGCCTTGACCTGGCGCGCTGCGGTGAACGGCGGAATGACGAAGGGCTGTATTGCCAGATCGAAATCGGGCACAAAGGCCGCCAGCGCATCGGCGAACTGCAACGCCTCCGACAGCGTCTTGTTCATCTTCCAGCTCGTGCCGACCCAATATGGGGCCATTCTTCTTCTCCTTCGATACTTTTGCGGCCGAAGCCGGCTTTCGGGCGACGTATTCGCTCAGGTCCGGGGCTTGAGACTGTCGCGACCGCTGTCGATATGAGGGGCCCAGAAATCCACCGACTCGCGGATCATCTCGATAACCTGATGGTCGACTGGTTCCCTCTCCCTGAAGGAAAGTTCAAGGCAAATTTCATTGTCGGTTCCACCGCCCTGCCGAACCGCGTCCAGCAACTTCTGCGGCACTATGCGGCCGTCCTTGTTGTAGGCGGCCGTGAACGGCCAGTGCCCGCCCTTGTTCATGGAAGACTGCTTGATGTGGATGATCGGCGATTGCAATGGAAACGCTTTCGCCCAAGCATAGGGATCGGTATCGGCAGGATCGGCCGAGGTCACGTCGCCATGGTCGATATCCACCATCATCTTCATCGGTATGGGCAGCTTCGCCGCATCGATGGCGCCTTGCAGCGTGGCGCAGCTTTCGATCGTGTGGCCGAACTCGCGGCCGACCGACATCGGCTCCCAGAACAGGTATGTCAGACCCGCCGCCCTGGCGTGTTCGGCCACCTCGCGCCAGCATTCGAGCGCGATATCGAGAAGCACTGCCTGCCGTTGCGGATCGTCAAAGTCCTTGTAGGTGAAGATGGCGAACTGCGTGCCCATGCCCGACGCACCGAGTTCCGCGGAAATGTCGGCGAAGGTCTTGAACCAGTCGACATAGTAGCGCCGGACATCCGCATCCGGATGGCCGAAATGGTTGAGCCGGCCGTAGGGTCCGGTCATGCCGGAGGTGATCCTGACACCGGTCCGCGAAAGTGCGCCGTTGAACAGGCGCAGGAATTTGGCGATGGTCGCCGCTGGCCAGCCCGGATTGACGAATTCATGCGTCAGCTGCACGTCGCGGATGCCGATGCCATAGGCGATCGCGTCGATCAGATCGTCCGGATCGGCGAAACGGTTGACCAGTGGATTGGTGTTGAGGGAAAGCGTGAAGGCCATCAGTCTGCCGTCGCCATGATGTTATCGAACCAGTCTTCGAATGCTTTCCGCTCGGCCGCATTGAGATGCAGGCCATGTTTGGTGCGGCGTTCCAGAATATCGGCTGATGTGCCGGCCCATTCGGTCTCGGCCAGGAACCTTGCCTCCCGCTCATACAGGTCGGGACCGAAGCGGCGGCCGAGATCCGCCTCGCGCTGTGCGCCAGCGAGCAATTGCCTGGCGCGGGTGCCATAGCTTCGCGCGTAATGCTTCACCAGCGACGGGCTGAGCCATGAAAACTCGGAATGCAGATCGCTCAGGAACTGCTCGAAGTCCGCATTGGGCAGGTCGCCTCCCGGCAAGGGAATTTTGGCCGTCCAGGCTTTCTTCATCATCGGAAAAAACGGCTGGATCTTTTCCAGCGCGTGTTCCGACAGCTTGCGGAAGGTGGTGATCTTGCCGCCGAATACCGAAAGCAGCGGCGCGTTGCCGTTGGAGGCGTCGAGTTCGAAAATATAGTCGCGCGTCACCGCGCTTGGATTGTCGGCATTGTCGTCATAGAGCGGACGCACGCCCGAGAAACTGTAGACCACGTCCTGTGGCGTCAGCTGCCGCTTGAAATAGCGATTGACCACCTTGATCAGATAGTCGACTTCGCTGGCCTCGGCGACCACTTCCTCGGGCCTGCCTTCGTAGGGAATGTCGGTGGTGCCAATCAGCGCCAGATCGTTCTCATACGGATTGACGAAGATCACCCGCTTGTCGTTGTTCTGAATGAGATAGGCTTGCCGCCCCTCCCAGAATTTGGGCACGACGATATGGCTGCCCTTCACCAGACGAACATTGCGGGTGGAATTCTGGCCGGCGACGCGGCTGACAATGTCGTTGACCCAGGGGCCTGCCGCGTTGACCAGCGCCCGCGCCCGGACCTTCGTCACCGAACCCGTGCGACCATCCTGCATGTCGATCGACCACAGTCCGTTTTCGCGGCGGGCCGCGACACAGGCGGTGCGCGTGAGCACTCTGGCACCGCGCTGCCGGGCATCCAGGGCGTTGAGCAGCACCAGGCGCGCATCGTCGACCCAGCAGTCGGAATATTCGAAACCGCGCTTGAACTCGTCCTTGATTGGCGCGCCTTCCGGCGCAGTCTTGAGGTTCAGTGTTCTTGTCCCCGGCAGGCGTTTACGGCCGCCAAGGTGGTCGTAGAGAAACAGCCCGAGCCGGACCAGCCATGCCGGCCTGTCTTGCGGGCTGTGCGGAAGAACGAAGCGCATCGGCCAGATGATGTGCGGCGCCGCCTCGAGCAGCACCTCGCGTTCGATCAGTGCTTCGCGAACCAGCCGGAATTCATAATATTCGAGGTAGCGCAGGCCGCCATGCACCAGCTTGCCGGAGCGCGAGCTCGTGCCTTGCGCGAGATCGTCCTTTTCGCACAGGATGACGGACAGCCCGCGACCTGCCGCATCACGCGCTATGCCGGCTCCATTGACGCCGCCGCCGATCACGAAGAGATCGACGACATCTGCTGTAT
>NZ_RZTF01000245.1:0-9838 GCF_004023175.1 Mesorhizobium sp. M7A.F.Ca.MR.362.00.0.0 | reverse complement strand
CGGCGCCTCCGAGATACCCACCGCCGGCAAGATGGAAGCCCTGGCCTGACGCTGCCGAGGGCGGCTGATACCGCCGCCCTCGTTCGGCGCGACCCAAGGATGACAGTGATGATACTCAGGCTGGAAAACGTTTCGAAGTCCTTCGGCGCCCTGAAGGTTGCGGATTCCGTGACCGTCAGCGTGCCGCGCGGCGAAGCGCTGGGCATTATCGGCCCGAACGGCGCGGGAAAATCGACGCTCTTCAACCTGATCACCGGCAATCTGTTTGCCAATGAGGGGCGCATCGAATTGCTCGGCCGCGACGTGACCCGTGCTCCGGCGATGGAGCGGGTGCGCATGGGCGTTGGCCGCAGCTTCCAGATTCCGCAGCCTTTCGAGGGGCTGACCGTGTTCGAAAATCTCTTGACCGCTGCCGCCTTCGGCCGCGGCGGACGCGAGGCCGAGATGGTTGACGATTGCGCTGGTATCCTCGAGGAGACGGAGCTTCTCAGGAAGGCCAATTTCGTGGCCGGCTCGCTGAGCCTTCTCGACCGCAAGCGCCTCGAACTCGCCCGCGCCCTGGCGACAGGCCCTGAGCTTCTGCTTCTGGACGAGATCGCCGGCGGTCTGACGGAGGGCGAATGCAAGGCCCTGGTCGCGACGATCAAGGCGATCCACGCCAGGGGCACGACAATCATCTGGATCGAGCATGTGCTACACGCCCTGAATTCGGTGGTAGAGCGGCTTCTCGTGCTGGATTTCGGGCGTGTGATCGGGATCGGTGCGCCTGATGAGATCATGGCCTCGAAGGCGGTTCGCGAAATCTATCTGGGGCTTGAGGTCTGATGCTGGAAACGCGTGGCCTCACCGCGAATTACGGCCAGTTCCGGGCGCTGTTCGGTGTGGATATCAGGGTGGCCGCGAGCGAATGCGTGGCGATTATCGGCGCCAATGGCGCAGGAAAATCCACGCTGATGCGCTCGATCACGGGCGTGATCGGCAACGAGCCCGGCATGGTGCTGCACAGGGGCGAGCCGATCGGCGCGCTGTCTTCGGCCGAGATCATGAAGCGCGGCATCGCCATGGTGCCGGAGGGGCGCCGACTGTTCCCTTCGCTCACCGTCGAGGAAAACCTGCTGGTCGGCGGGCAGGCGCGCAAGGTGCCGGGGCCGTGGAACCTCGACGCGGTCTATGATCTTTTTCCGATCCTGCGCGAGCGGCGCAAGAGCCCCGGCACAGCGCTCTCGGGCGGCCAGCAGCAGATGGTGGCGATCGGCCGGGCGCTGATGTCGAACCCCCAATTGCTGCTCTGCGACGAGATCAGCCTCGGCCTCGCGCCCGTCGTCATCCGCGACATCTACGCAGCCCTTCCCAGGATCCGCGAAAGCGGCGCCGCGATCGTGCTGGTGGAGCAGGATATCGGCAAGGCGCTGGCGGTCGCCGACCGCGTCTACTGCATGATGGAGGGCCGCGTCACGCTGGCCGCCAGGACGGCCGAGGTCACGCGCGAAGACATCCATTCTGCCTATTTCGGGGTGGCGTCATGACCAGGGATCCGAGATTCCGTCATCTGCTCGCACAGCGCTCTCATGGCCTGATCGAGGTGGCGCGGCGATGATCTGGCTGGACACTCTCGTGCAGGGGATTCTGCTGGGCGGGCTCTATGCCCTGTTTGCAGCGGGATTGAGCCTCGTCTTCGGCATCATGCGGCTGGTGAATCTCGCCCATGGCGACCTCATCATTCTTGCCGCCTATCTGGTTTTGATGGGCGTCACGCTGCTCGGCCTGTCGCCCTGGATCGCTGCCCTGGTCGCCATGCCGGCGATGTTCGCGCTCGGCTGGCTGCTGCAGGCCGCCGTGCTGAACCGCGTACTGGGCAAGGACATCCTGCCGCCGCTTTTGGTCACCTTCGGCCTGTCGGTCGCCCTGCAGAACGGCCTGCTCGAGGCCTTCTCCGCCGACAGCCGCCGTATTCCGGTGGGCGCGTTGGAAGGGGCATCGCTCGATCTCGGGCTGGTCACGGTGGGGATCATGCCGCTGATGACCTTTGCCTCGGCGATCGTGATGATCATTGCCCTGAACGGGCTCTTTTACCACACCGCGCTCGGCCGTGCCTTCCGCGCCACCTCGGACGACGCCGTGACGGCGGGGCTGATGGGGATAGAGCCGAAGCGGATTTTCGCGATCGCCACCGGGATCGCCATGATCGTGGTGACGCTGGCGGCCCTCTATCTCGGCATGCGGGCAAACTTCGATCCTTCGATCGGGCCGGCGCGGCTGATCTATGCCTTCGAGGCGGTGATCATCGGCGGCCTCGGCAGCCTATGGGGAACGCTCGCGGGCGGGATCATCATCGGCGTGGCGCAGACGTTTGGTGCCGCGCTCAATCCGGAATGGCAGATCCTGGCCGGCCACATCGCCTTCCTGGCCGTGATGCTGCTCAAACCGCGCGGGCTTTTTCCGCGCGCAGTGGATTGAGGGGCGGCATGTATCGACTGACAACCCGCACCCGCGCCGGAACCGTAACCGCGATCACGGTGCCGATCGTCATCGTCGCCGCGCTCGCGCTGCCTGCCGTGGCCTCGCGGGGCGTCATACAGGATCTGTTCTTCATCCTCACCATGCTGACGCTGGCGCAGATATGGAACCTTCTGGCGGGCTATGGCGGCCTGGTCTCGGTGGGTCAGCAGGCCTTCGTCGGCATCGGCGCCTACGCGATGTTCGCCGGCGTGATCCTGCTTGGCTGGAATCCGGTCCTGGCGATCCCACTGGGGGGGCTTGCGGCGCTGGTGCTGGCGGTTCCGACGGCCTTCTTCGCATTCCGTTTGCAGGGCGCCTATTTCGCCATCGGCACCTGGGTGATCGCTGAAGTGACGCGCCTGCTGGTCGCGCAGTGGAAGGCGCTCGGCGGCGGCACCGGCACTTCGCTGCCGCGCGAGGCGACGAGCAGCATCCTGGGCACCGATGCGATCAGGGCGCTGTTCGGCGTCCGCGAGGCCGCGGCACGCGACGTCCTGGCCTACTGGCTGGCTTTGGCGTTGGTCGTAGCTGTGACCGGCGGCATCTATTGGCTGCTGCGCAATCGCCTCGGGCTGGCGCTGGCGGCGGTGCGCGACAATGTCGACGCGGCGCAATCGGTCGGCGTCGATACCGGCCGGCTCAGATGGGCGGTCTTTCTGATCGCCGCGGCCGCCACCGGGCTGACCGGCGCGCTGATCTTTCTGCAGACGGCCCGCATCTCGCCGGGAGCGGCCTTTGCCGTCACCGACTGGACCGCCAACGTCATCTTCATAGTCGTCATCGGCGGCATCGGCACCATCGAGGGGCCGATCCTCGGTGTGCTGGTCTTCTTTGCGCTGCGCTCGGCGCTGGCCGACTACGGCAGCTGGTACTTGATGACGCTCGGCCTCATCGCCGTCGTCGTGATGCTTTTTGCACCAAAGGGGCTGTGGGGCCTGATCGCGTCCCGCAAGGGCCTGCACCTGTTTCCGGTTCGCCGCAGGCTGACCGGTCCGAAGATCGAGGGAGGAATTTAATGGCGGATATCGAAACCGACGTGCTGATCGTCGGCACTGGCCCGGCCGGCTCGGCCACCGCCGCGCTGCTGTCCAGCTATGGCGTCGCCAACATGATCGTCAATCGCTATCGCTGGTTGTCGAACACGCCGCGTGCCCACATCACCAACCAGCGCACGATGGAAGTGCTGCGCGACCTTGGGCCGGAGGTAGAGGCCGAAGCCATGATGCACGCCTCCCCGCAGGAGCTGATGGGCGAGAACGTGTTCTGCGAAAGCCTGGCCGGCGAGGAGATCGGCCGCATGAAGAGCTGGGGCGTCCATCCGCTCTCCAAGGCCGAACATCTCCTGTCGTCTCCCTGCTTCATGAACGATCTGCCGCAGACCTTCATGGAGCCGATCCTGTTCAAGTCGGCCTGCGCCCGCGGCACGCAGGCCCGCATGAGCACGGAATATGTCAGCCATGTCCAGGATGCGGACGGCGTGACCACGACCTGCCACGATCGGCTGTCGGGCAAGGATTTCACCGTGCGGTCGAAGTTCCTCGTCGGCGCCGACGGCGGCAACTCGCTGGTGGCCGAGCATCTGGGCCTGCCGCTCGAGGGCAAGATGGGCGTTGGCGGCTCGATGAACATCCTGTTCAGGGCTGATCTCTCGAAATATGTCGCCCACCGGCCGAGCGTCCTCTACTGGGTCATGCAGCCCGGCGCCGACGTCGGCGGCATCGGCATGGGTCTCGTGCGCATGGTGCGGCCGTGGGACGAATGGCTGATCGTCTGGGGCTACGACATCAACCAGCCGCCGCCTGAAGTGACGCCGGAACTAGCCACCAGCGTCGCGCGTCAACTGGTCGGAGATCCCGCGCTCGAGATCGAGCTCCTGGGCGCCAACACCTGGACCGTGAACAACTGCTTCGCCACGCATATGCAGAAGGGGCGGGTGTTCATCATGGGCGATGCCGCGCACCGGCATCCGCCCTCGAACGGGCTCGGCTCGAACACATCGATCCAGGACGGGTTCAACCTCGCCTGGAAGCTTGCCAAGGTCATCAAGGGGCAGGCGGGGGTCGGGCTTCTGGACAGCTTCTCGGCCGAGCGCGCACCGATCGCGCGCCAGATCGTGACACGGGCGAACCAGTCCATCGCCGAATTCGGACCGATCTTCGAGGCGCTCGGCATGGACGGCGGCGTGGATCACGACAAGATCCACAGGAACATGGAGGCTCGCGCCGATGCGACGCCCGTCGCCGAAGCGCAGCGCGAGGCGCTCCGCAAAGCCATCGCCTTCAAGAAGTACGAGTTCGACGCCCATGGCGTCGAGATGAACCAGCGCTATGCCTCCGGCGCGGTGGTGACCGACGGCCAGGGCGAGCCACCTTTCGAGAAGGATCGCGAGCTGCACTATGCGCCAACAACGTGGCCCGGTGCGCGCTTGCCGCATGTCTGGGTCTTCGAGCGCTCCGGCAGGAAAGTCTCGACGCTCGATCTTTGCGGGCATGGCGAGTTCACGCTGTTGACCGGCATTGGCGGCGAGGCGTGGGTCGCAGCGGCGGAGACGGTGGGCGCGGAGCTCGGTCTGCCGATCCGCAGCCATGTGATCGGCCCGCGCCGCGCGATCGAGGATCATACCGGCGACTGGGCCGGCGCGCGGGAGATCCGCGACAACGGCTGCTTGGTCGTTCGTCCCGACCATCATGTTGCCTGGCGTTCCGAAACGCTGGCGGCCGATCCGGCGGCCGAACTGCGCCGGGTCTTGAAATCCGTTCTGGCGCGTTGAGGAGGATCGCATGATCGATGAACACGAATCCGGCTATTTCACCGAAGCGAACTCGGCCGAGGTCGTGGTGGCGCGGAACAGGAACGCCAAGGACGAGCGGCTCAAAGAGGTGATGGAGGTCATCACCCGCAAGCTGCACGAGGCGGTGAAGGAGATCGAGCCGACACAGGAGGAATGGTTCGGCGCGATCATGTTCCTGACGCAGACAGGCCAGATCTGCAACGAGTGGCGGCAGGAATACATCCTGCTGTCGGATGTTCTCGGTGTCTCGATGCTGGTCGATGCGATCAACAACCGCAAGCCGTCGGGCGCCTCGGAATCGACGGTGCTGGGACCCTTCCACGTCGCCGACGCCCCCGAACTGCCGATGGGCTCCAACATCTGCCTCGACCAGAAGGGCGAGCCCATGTTCGTGCATGGCCGCATCCTCGATACCGAGGGCAAGCCGATCGCAGGCGCCAAGATCGACGTCTGGCAGGCCAATGACGAGGGCTTCTACGACGTGCAGCAGAAGGGCATCCAGCCCGACTTCAACTTGCGCGGCGTCTTTCGCACCGGCCCGGACGGGCGCTACTGGTTTCGCGGCGTGAAGCCCAAATACTACCCAATCCCGGATGATGGCCCGGTCGGCAAGCTGCTGGGCGCCCTGGGGCGTCACCCCAATCGTCCGGCGCATCTCCACTACATCGTCGAGGCCGAGGGCTTCGAAGCGCTGACCACGCACATCTTCGACCCGGACGACCCGTACATCGATTCAGATGCCGTCTTCGGCGTGAAGAAGAGCCTGCTCGCCGAATTCCGCAAGATCGAGGACGCCGAAGCTGCCGCCAGGGTCGAGGTTGCGGCCCCGTTCTACGACGTGGAGTTCGATTTCGTGCTGTCGCACAAGGGAGGAAACTGATGGCCGCACTTGAAAAGATGTTCGATGTCAGAGGCAAGTCGGTGATCGTCACCGGGGGCGCCAGCGGCATCGGGCAGGCCTATGCCGAGATCATGGCCGAGCACGGGGCGAAGGTCTGTATCTTCGACCTGAACCCTGCCGGGCTTGACACGACCGTGGCCGCGATCAGGGCGGTGGGTGGCGATGTCTGGGGCCAGGTTGTCAATGTCGGCGACCGCGCGGCCATGGCCGCAGCCTTCGACAAGGTCGCCGGGAAGGCGGGCTCGATCGATGTCGTGTTCGCCAATGCCGGGATCGATGCCGGGCCGGGCTTCAACACCCCGACGGGCGAAAGGAACCCCGAGGGCGCCATCGAGAACCTGCCCGACGAGCACTGGGACAAGGTGATGGAGATCAACCTGACCTCGGTCTACACCACGATCAAGCATGCCGTCCGGCACATGAAGCCGAATGGCGGCGGCCAGATCATCGTCACGTCGTCCATTGCATCGCTGATCAACGAGAGCATCGTGGGCACGCCCTACATGCCCGCCAAGGCCGCGGTGAACCATCTCGTTCGCCACATGGCGATGGAGCTTGGCGCCTACAACATCCGCATCAATGCCATCCTGCCCGGACCGTTCATCACCAACATTGCCGGCGGCCGGCTGCGCAATCCGGCGGACCGCAAGGCCTTCGAGGCCCAGTCGCTGCTCGGTCGGATCGGCGACCCGGAAGAGATCAAGGGCCTGGCGCTTTATCTGGCGTCGCCGGCCGCGTCTTACGTCACGGGCTCGCTGATCGTAATCGATGGCGGCTCACTGCTGAGGATGACCTGAAGCCGCTTTGAACTGAGACCGGTCCCGTGGGCCGGAGAAACTTAACCCAGGGAGGAACCGACGATGAGCTACTACAACAGACTGGTGAAATCGGGCTTGCGGCCCAGCCGCCGAAGCGTCCTGAAGGGGATTGGAGCCGGCCTTGCCGCCAGCACGCTTGGCATGCCGGCCTATGTGCGCGCCGCGACGGCGGGAAAGATCAAGCTCGGCTATCTCAGCCCGACGACCGGACCGCTCGCCCTGTTTGGTGAAACGGATGGCTACACCTTGCAGAAGATCCGCGCCCTGCTCGGCGGCCAACTGCAATGCGCCGACGGCAATACTTACGAAATCGAGATTCTTGACCGCGACAGCCAGTCCAATCCGAACAAGGCATCGGAAATCGCCGGCAATCTGATCCTGAACGACGAGGTGCATCTGCTCGTGCCGGCCTCGACCACCGACACGATCCTGCCCGCGGCCGAGCAGGCCGAGCTTTATGAAACGCCCTGCATTTCCTCGGGCGCTCCCTGGCAAGCGGTGATCATGCCGCGCGGCGGCGGCAAGCAGACCTTCGACTGGACCTATCATTTCTTCTGGGGCCTCGACGAGGCGTTGAACACCTTCGTCGGGCTCTGGAACCATCTGGAGACCAACAAGAAGGTCGGGATGCTGTTCCCCCAGAACATCGACGGCGAGACTTGGGGCAACGACGAATATGGCTTGCCAGCGCCGACCCGCAAGGCCGGCTACGAGGTCGTGGTGCCCGGCTATTTCCAGCCCCGCACCAATGATTTTTCCGCACAGATAGCCGAGTTCAAGAAGCAGGGCTGCGAGATCATCGGCGGCATTACCTATCCCGACGATCTGAAGACCTTCGTCACCCAGTGCAACCAGCAGGGCTTCAAGCCGAAGGCGGTCACGGTGGCGGCGGCGCTCTTGTTCCCGGGTGGCGTCGAGGCCATGGGTCCTCTAGGCAACGGCATGTCCTCGGAGGTCTGGTGGACCCCGGCCTTCCCGTTCAAGTCGTCGCTGACCGGCCAGGTCAGCAGCGACATCGCCAGCCAATGGGAAGCCGATACGAAGCGCCAGTGGACGCAGCCGCTGGGCTATTCGCATGCCTTGCTCGAGGTCGCCCTCGACATACTGAAGCGCTCTTCCAATCCGCTCGACCGTGCGGCCAATCGTGACGCTCTGGTCGCTACCGATCTGCAGACGCTGGTCGGTCATATCAAGTTCGACGGCTCGCCCCACAAGAACATCTGCAAGACGCCGATCTTCGGCGGCCAGTGGGTGAAGGGCGAGAAATGGCCTTATGACCTGAAGATCGTCGACAACACTGTCAATCAGCTCTTCGCGCCGCAGCAGGCTATCCAGCCGATCGCCTGGTGACATGAGCGGGAACGCGGGCAGAGTTATGGGTAGGGAAATCCTGCTGAAAGCGCACGGCGTGTCGAAGTCCTTCGGCGCTGTCCGCGTCCTGCATGAGGTGAGCTTCGATGTGCATCGGGGCGAGGTGCTGGGCATCCTCGGCCCGAATGGGGCGGGCAAAACGACGCTGTTCAACATGATCAGCGGCGATTTGAAGGCGTCCGGCGGCGAGATCCAGCTCGGCGACACCGCGCTTCGCGGCGAGCCGCCCTTCCGGCGCTGCCAGATGGGCATCGGGCGAACCTATCAGATCCCGCGTCCCTATTCCGGCATGACCACCTTCGAAAACCTGCTGGTCGCCGCCGCTTTCGGCGGCGGCCGGTCGGAGAAGAAAAGCTATGCCTTCTGCGCCCAGGTCCTGCGCGATTGCGAGCTCTCCGACAAGGCCAATGTCTCGGCGGGCGCTCTCACCCCTCTCACCCTGCTCGACCGCAAGCGGCTGGAACTGGCGCGCGCGCTGGCTTCGGATCCGAAGCTGCTGCTTCTGGACGAAATCGCGGGCGGGCTGACCGACGATGAATCGAAGGCATTGGTGGCGCTGGTGCGCCGCATTCGTGACCGCGGCATCACCATCGTGTGGATCGAGCATGTGCTGCACGCGCTGCTGGCGGTGGCCGACCGGCTGTTGGTACTGAACTTCGGCGAGAAGATCGCAGAAGGCGTGCCAGCCGAAGTGATTGCGCTGCCCGAGGTCCAGCGCGTCTACATGGGGATCGAGGCATGACGGCCGTTCTTTCCACCCACGGGCTGTTGGCCCGCTATGGCGATTTTCAGGCGCTCTACGGCGTCGACATCGAGCTGCACCAGGGTGAGGCCGTGGCCTTGATCGGCGCCAACGGGGCAGGAAAATCCACACTCCTGCGTTCGATCATGGGCCTGCTCCCGGTTGCGCGCGAGATGGTGCTGCTGCACGGCGAGGCCGTTGGCGGCACCACCACCGACCGCATGGTGCAGAAGGGTGTCGCCATCGTGCCGGAGGGCCGTCGGCTCTTCACCGGCATGTCGGTCGAGGACAATCTGCGCGTCGCCATCGACCAGGCCGCGCGCATGGGCGCCAAGGGCGGATGGACGCTGCCGCGGTTGCACCTGCTGTTCCCGATCCTAAAGGAGAAGGCCCGCACGCAGGTCCAGAGCCTCTCGGGCGGGCAGCAACAGATGGTGGCGATCGGCCGCGCGCTGCTCTGCCAGCCGCGCGTGCTGCTCTGCGACGAGATCAGCCTTGGTCTTGCGCCGAAGGTGATCCGCGAGATCTATGCCGCCTTGCCCGAAATCCGCGCCACCGGAACGGCGATGATCGTGGTCGAGCAGGATGTCGGCCTCGCTCGAACCGCTACGGACCGCCTCTACTGCATGCTGGAGGGGCGCGTGACCCTGACCGGCAGGTCCGCCGAAATCACGCGCGAGCAGATCGGCAAAGCCTATTTTGGAGCAGGCCATGGA
>NZ_RZTF01000244.1:2877-9850 GCF_004023175.1 Mesorhizobium sp. M7A.F.Ca.MR.362.00.0.0 | reverse complement strand
CCGCATGGCTGTGCGCCGCCCAGACCGGCCCGCCATAAAAAGCGGCGAGAGCATTTTTCCGCGCATCCATGTCGTCGAAGCCGCGCATCCAGACGAACATGTCAGGCCGATCGAGGTCCCGGAACTGGCCGATGATGGTCATGCCGGCGTCCTCCTGGCCCTCGATCAGCCTCCCGTCGAAGATGCCGATGAGCGTGTCGCGCCGGCCAGGCTTCAGCGTGTATTGACGAAGCTCGACGACAGGCGACGCGAGCGCCGAGGGTTTCGTCGCAACGTTCTGGGGCAGGTTCATCCGACATTCTCCAAAACAGGGTGATCGTCCTGTTTTGTAAAACAGACCGGTTGTCCTGTTTTGTCAACATGCTAAAGTTCGGCAATGTCAGCAGAGATGACCGTCCAGCCAAAACCGCGCCCGGGAAAACGCACCAACGACCCTGAAGGCATGCGCAAGAAAGTGCTCGATGTCGCCGAGGACGCCTTCCAGGCGCGTGGCTATCACGCCTCCAGCATCGGCGATCTGATGGCGGCGGCTGATGTCAGCGGCGGCGCGCTGCATCACCACTTCCCGACCAAGAAGGCGCTGGCGCTGGCTGTGATCGACGAGCGTGTGGCGGCAGCGGTCGAAGAGACATGGATCGCCCCGGTGCTGGCGGCGGCATCGGCGCGCGAGGGCGTGCGCTCGGTGTTCGAGGCCGTGGCGGCGGAACTGGAGCAGCAGGGTTTCGTGCGCGGCTGCCCGCTCAACAATCTGGCGCACGAACTGTCGCTTGCCGATCCCGATTTTCGCACTGCCCTTGCCGGGATTTTTGCCGGGTGGCGGCGCGCGATTGCCGACAAGCTGCGTGCCGACCAGCAGGCGGGCAAGGACGAGGGCACGGACCCCGAACGCTTCGCCGCGCTGACGGTCGCCGCCTATTCCGGGGCGATGTCGATGGCCAAGACGGCGCAGGATGCCGGTGTGCTGCGGTATTGCCTGGCGGGGCTGGAGCGCAGCGCGCCGTCGCCGGGCGGCTTGGTTGCCAGGCGACGCAACAGGATACTGCCACGGCCGAGAACCTCTTGACTTTGCGGCGCTGCGTTCTTCATCCGATGCCGGGCGAGGTGGGGAACGCCGGGCTGGGGTTCAGCTATTCGGCCAGCGGTTTGATCGTCTCGTAGCCGTTGACGGATTCCGAACTGGTGCCTTCATCGTAGCGCCGCGCGAGCGCGGCTTGCAGATCGGGCGCATAGAGGGCGGTGAATGAATCCAGCGTCTCGCCGGCGCCGTTCTTGAAGGTCTCCTTGACCGCCAGGACATTGTATTTGCAGTCGCCCAGACTGAATGTCTCCTTGCCCTTGACGACAAGGCTCAGCGTCTTTGTGCCCTTCGGCGGCTTGTTCGGCGACAACTCGACGAACTCTATCGTGGCCTTTGCCCCCGCCTTCAGCGGGAACAGCTTTCGCAGATCGGAAAACGGGATCATCGCCTGCCGGCCGGTGTCGCTGTCGCGAAACACCTCGATCAGGCCGGCGAACAAATATTGGGTTTGGGGCGATTGCGATTCGTAGGTGTTGGCAACCGACATCATCCCGCCGGCCACGGGCCGAAATTCGCTGTGGATGCCGGGTCTCGCCAGAATGAAACCCTTCCTGGCGGACTTGGCGTCGACGCAACCGGCGGCATGCGCGGTGCTCGCGCACAGCATCGCGGCCAGCATCATGCAGATAGGTGCGGCTTTCATTTTTCGTTCTGCTCCGCTTGCGCAAGTGAGACATGCCAGACCCGTGGCGTCATGTCGATGATGGCGCAGAGGCGCTGGACGACCGGCTGCTGTCCATGCTGAATCAGCAGATGATGAATCGCCGTTCGACTGGATCGTTTTCCCGACGCAACTTCCTGGTACAGGCTGCGGGATTTGCCGCGGCCGGCGCCTTGCCGCGGCCGGCCTTCGGCCAGACCGGGCAACGCGTCCAGGCGATCGACGTCACCTTCCTGTTCATCGCCGATGTCCATGCCTGCCGCATGGCGAGCGGCTTGAGCCCCAACTGCCTGCAGGAGGGCAAGACCGACGCCGCGCTGCTGCGCAACGTGGCGGTGCTGAATGCGCTTGGCGACAAGGACTGGCCGGCCGAGATCAATGGCGTCGCCACCGGCCTGCGTTCCGCCGGCAAGATAGGCACGCCGCTCGGCCTCGTCGTCGGCGGCGACGTCACCGACGATGGCGGCGGCCAGATCACCCAGCCGAGCGAGGGCACCCAACTGCTCCAGTTCAGCCAGCGCTACAGCCAGGGCGTCGGTCCGGATCGTGTGCACATGCCGGTTTATATCGGACTCGGCAACCATGATCTCGACCAGAACGGGCCACCGCACCATGTCGACTGGTACCGGCGCGAACTGCGCGACTATGTCGAGGTCAACCATCGCGCCGGCGTGTTCTTCAAGCCGCCGGTGCCGGCCACCGACTATGATGTCGACACCGACTGCTACTCCTGGGACTGGGGCGGCCTGCATCTGATCCAGACGCATCGTTTCGCCGGCGACACCGGCCACGGCGCCGAGAGCAGCCTGCCATGGCTGAAGCAGGACCTGGCGACCTATGCGGCGGACGGCCGTCCGGTCATCCTGTTCCAGCATTATGGCTGGGACACTTTCTCGGTCGAACGCTGGGATGCCGCCAAGAGGCACTTCGATGATGACGGCACCGGTGCGCCGCATTGGTGGAGCGAGGCCGACCGGCAAGCGTTGCTGGCGGCGCTGAAGGGCTACAATGTCGTCGGCATTTTCCACGGCCACCAGCACGAAACGCCGCTGATCTATCGCAGGGACGGGATCGACCTGTTCAAGCCGAAGGCTGCCTATATGGGCGGTTTCGCGCTGGCCAGGGTGACCAGCGACGGCATGGACGTGGTGCTGGGCGAGGCGACCGGCGATCATGGCGAGGTTGCCTTCACCAATGCTTTCAGCAAGGGCTGGAGCACATGAAAAAAGGCGGCCTTCGCGGCCGCCTTTCCCTCGACAAACCGCGTTTCTCGATGTCGGATCAGAGCGCCTTCTTGCCCTTCTTGACCTTGTCCTTGACGTCGCCATAGGCCTTCTGCACCTTGCCGGCGATCCTGTCGCCCGTGCCTTCGGCCTGGGTCTGCCTGTTGCCGGTTGCCTTGCCCGCGGCTTCCTTGACCGAGCCCTTGACCTGCTTGGCCACGCCCGCGACCTGATCCTTGTTCACCATTTTTGCGCATCTCCTGGGGTGTGAATTCGGAGGAATTCATTTGCGGGTAGCTAACGAGCCGGCGTCGGTTAGGTTCCAGGCGTCGCCCGGACGGCAGATCAGGTCGCGCGGCCGCCGCCCGGGGCAAGGTCGGTGGGCTAGGCTGTGAACATGCGTTCGCAATGGGATTATCGAGGCCAGGCGTGCGGGGAGAAAAATGGCAGAATTTACGCTCTATATCGGCAACAAGTGTTTCTCCTCATGGTCGCTGCGGCCATGGCTGGCGATGAGGCATCTGGAGATCCCGTTCGAGGAAGGTTTCGTGCGGCTGCGCACGCCTGAAACCTTTGCCAATCTGGCGAAAGTGTCGCCGACAGGTCAGGTGCCGGTGCTGAATCACAGTGGCAAGATCGTCTGGGAAACCCTTGCCATCCTTGAATATCTCGCCGACCTGTTTCCCGAAAAAAAGCTCTGGCCGGCCGATATCGACGCCCGTGCGCTGGCGCGTTCGGCTGCGACCGAGATGCATTCCGGCTTTCGCGAGGTTCGCTATGGCTGGCCGATGAATTTGCGTCGGCCCAAGGCCCACAAGCCGCTCGACGCCGAGGGCGAGGCGCAACGCGCCCGCATCGAGGCGCTGTGGCGCCAGTGCCGGGAAAAATACGGCAAGGGCGGCCCGTTCCTGTTCGGCCACTTCACCGCGGCCGATGCCATGTATGCGCCTGTCGTCACCCGTTTCGACACCTATGGCGGCACGCTGGCGCCGGATACGCGCGCCTATGTCGACGCCGTGCTGGCAACGCCGGCGATGCGCCACTGGTATGCCGAGGCGGCCAGGGAGACGTGGCCGGAACCCGGTCCGGACGAATAGGATCCAAACGAAAACGCCCCTCGCACCTTTTATCGTGCGGGGGGCGTCTTTGCCATCAACTGTTATTCGATTGCTCTCATGAACTGCTGATGACACCGAATAAATGCGCGTCTGCGCAGATGGTTCCTGGACTTTTCTCAAGTTGGCGCAAGCGCGCTGTTTGGCGTCCGATTTGCCGTCATGCAAGGTGTTTTGGCCAGGTGGTTTGGGAGAATTCCGCAGCTGTGGCTTTATGCAAATTTGACAGCGCGCCAAAAGAAGCCTATAAGCAAATCGTCGATATTTGTTTGACTGACTTTTGTTATCCGCGCTTTCGAGCGCGCCTTTGACGAACTTCCCACATCAAAAATCGGGACAAACGACGTTGTGCATCCGCATGGCGTCGAACGAATATTTGCCATGGAAAGGGTTCGTCATGAGCACCGGCACAGTTAAATGGTTCAACGCCACCAAAGGTTTTGGTTTTATTCAGCCTGACGACGGCTCGGCCGACGTTTTTGTCCACATCTCGGCCGTAGAGCGCGCCGGCATGCGCGACATCGTCGAGGGCCAGAAGCTCGGCTACGAGATGGTCCGCGACAACAAGTCGGGCAAGATGTCCGCCGACCAGTTGAAGGCGGCCTGAAAAAAGAATTCAGCTCTCCCGGTGACCACGGATGTACTGGCACCGGTGAGTGGCGAATTCGGGCGCATGGCCGCGGAGACCTGAGTTTCCACGGCATATCATGCGCATGAGAAGGGCGTTCGTGCATCCCCGGTGCATCCTTTTTGGATGTCATCTGGTTGCGCGGCGCTCCATGAAGGTCAGGCGGTGCCTGGCCTTTTTCATTTTGCGCGCCTTGCCGCCGAAAGTGCGCTGCGCGCCGGCCTGGACGTGCTAAGGGACGCTCCAGCAATTTGAATTCGCCGCGCGTATTGCTTTGTGCGTGATCCTGACCGAAGACCCGGTCTCGCTCCATCGGCACAGGCTCCTGACAGGAGAAAGATTTGACCACCAGTTCAAAGACAACCGTCGATCAGGCCGTGTCCCTGTTCAGCAAGACGCAAACCCAGTCGATGTCGCTCAACCGCATCAATTCCGAGCGCGACGCCGTCAGCGAGGCACGTGAAGCCAAGACCGCGCGTCTGCGCGAATTGCGGCTGGAGAAGGAGGCCGACGAGATGGCCGCCGCCGCCGCGCTAGCCGCTTTGCCGAAGCGGGCCGGAAGACGCTGATGGCTACCAAACGCGTACCGCCAACACCGATCGCCGCCGACGCAACCATTGCCGATATGGTCGAAGGCCTCGACAAGCCGGTCGAATTCGTCCGGCGTGTGCTGGAAAAGCTCGAACGCTGCAAGCGTGCCCACGGTGATGCCCAGGTGCGCGTCGGCGTGCGTGGCCGCGCCGAATGCCCGAACTACCTGATCGAATATGTCCGCGAAGACGCCAAGACCCATGAGCGGGTGACTTATCAGGACGCCGCCTACAGCGGCAGCACGCATCGCGAGCTGGCGGCCCATCACATCGAGGCGGTGAAAAACTGGTCGCCCGAGGAAATGAACATCACGGCCGTTTCGGCGCTGATCGGCCGCCTGCGCAATCCGCGCGCCCCATCATCGCGCTTCGCCGACGAGGACTGACATGGCCATAAAATTCTCCTCCAAGGATCAGACGGCAGCCTCGGGTGCTGCGGCAAAACCGGCCAAGCCGGTTGCCGCGCCGAAAGCCGGCGACGCCACCGAGGCCGCGACCGATCTGTTCAAGTCGCCGGCGGATTCGCCGAAGGGCAAGACGGCTAAGAAGAAATAGCGCCTTGCCGCAAGACGCCGATCAAAACCCCGCCGCGCCGGGGCTGTCCGCCCTGGTGGCCGCCGCGAGCGTTTTGTCGTCGCAACACGGCACCTTCGATTGCCAAAGCTGCGGTGCCTGCTGTTCCTATTCGGCCGAGTGGCCGCGCTTTTCCACCGAGGATGACGCACAGCTCGACCGTATCCCGGAAAAATATGTCGCATCTGACCTGTCAGGCATGCGCTGCGAGGGCGTGCGCTGCTCGGCGCTGTCCGGCGAGATCGGCAAGTCGACCGCTTGCGGCATCTACGACGTCCGGCCGGACGTCTGTCGCGCCTGCATGCCCGGCGACGAGGAGTGCCTGATGGCACGCCAGGCGCTCGGGTTACCGGTGTAGCCAATCTCCAATCGCCTCCGCTTGTGCGCCGACCCGCAGCCCGATACCTTCCTGGTTGGGTAGGGTGCCGGAGGAACCATCGTGAGCATCGAATTTCTGTTGACGTCCCTGATTGTCGTGGCTTCGCCCGGCACCGGCGTTCTCTA
Source organism: Mesorhizobium sp. M7A.F.Ca.MR.362.00.0.0 (assembly GCF_004023175.1). Lineage (NCBI taxonomy): Bacteria > Pseudomonadati > Pseudomonadota > Alphaproteobacteria > Hyphomicrobiales > Phyllobacteriaceae > Mesorhizobium > Mesorhizobium sp. M7A.F.Ca.MR.362.00.0.0. Next base: position 3,478 of record NZ_RZTF01000244.1, on the reverse strand, counting down.
CACGCTGAGCGCCGGCCTCTCGCGCGGTGCGCGGGCCAGTGTCATCGCCGCCTTCGGCTGCACGCTCGGCATCATCCCGCACATGGCCGCCGCCATCACTGGCCTGGCGGCGCTGCTGCACACCAGTGCGCTCGCCTTCGAGACGCTGAAATATCTCGGCGTCGCCTACCTGCTCTACATGGCCTGGAACACACTGAAGGAAAAGGGCGGCCTCAGCGTCGACCAGGATGTGACGCCGCGCTCGGCCGGCAAGGTGATTGCCACCGGTATCCTCGTCAACGTGCTCAATCCGAAACTGTCGATCTTCTTCTTCGCCTTCCTGCCGCAGTTCGTCAGCACCACGGAGCCCAATGCGCTGTCGAAGATGCTGGAACTGAGTTCCGTCTTCATGCTTTTGACCTTCGTGGTTTTCGTCGGCTACGGCATCTTCGCCGCCTCGATCCGCAGCCACGTCGTCTCGCGGCCAATGGTGTTGACCTGGATGCGCCGGACCTTCGCCGGCGCCTTCGTCATGCTTGGCGCGAAGCTGGCGCTGGCCGATCGGTAGCGCCACGAGGAGCGGTTCAGTCTCGCTGATCCGCTCCTCTTTGTTGCGCTATTC
>NZ_RZTF01000244.1:0-2867 GCF_004023175.1 Mesorhizobium sp. M7A.F.Ca.MR.362.00.0.0 | reverse complement strand
GCGAAAAGCCGTTATGCGCTTTCGGGGCATTGCTCGGGCGCGCTACCCCTTCACATAGCCCATCGCTTCGACGATCCGCCCGTCGGCCACACGCATGAGGTTGACGCCGCGCAGCGAATTGCCGTCGGTCATGAAATAGCGCCAGCGGATCGTTGCCCGGTCGCCGGCAACGAAGGTTTCCTCGATATCGAAGCGCGTGCCGGCCTGGGTTGCTATCGCCGTCCAAAGCCCGACGCACGCCGCTTGACCGGCATAACGGGCGCCGTCCGGCGCCGGCACGGTGTTCTCGATCACGCAATCCTCAGCCACCAGCTCGGCGAGTGCCGAAGGATCATGGCGTTGGAATACGTCGTTGTAGCGCCGCATGATCTCGGCCGTCTGCTGGGACAGATCGTACGCGGTTGCGTCAAGCTCCTGTGTCATCTTCGTTCTCCTGGCTTCATTGGCCTTTGGTGGCTTCGACGAGCGTTGCCTTGAGGGTGATCTGAGGCACGCCGGCAAGGGCCCGCGAGACGAGGCAGCCCGCCTTGGCGGACTGGGCAAGACGCTCGAATTCATCTTCGGCAAGTCCCGCGACCTCTGCCTCGGTTTCGAGTTCGATGCGGGTGATCGTCGGACCGGCAGCGGTTGCGCCAAGATGCACCTTGGCGACGGTGCTGATGCTTGTCGGGACATGATTGGCGTTGCCCAGTACGGCGCTCAGCGCCATCGAGAAGCAGCCTGCATGAGCCGCGGCGATCAGCTCCTCCGGATTGGTGCCCGGCCCGTTCTCGAAACGCGACGGAAAGGAATAGGCGCCTTCAAAGACGCCGCTGCCGAGCCGCAGCCGGCCCGAACCTTCCTTCAGCGTGCCTTGCCATTTGGCCGAGGCTTCACGAATTGTCATTGTCGTTCTCCCTTGGTTTGAGGACTTGATGGGTCAGGCGCCGTCGATGATCACCTTCCCGAAGACGTCGCCCTGCTGGAAATAGCGGTAGGCATCGCCGGCCTCGGTGAAGGCGAAGACCTTGTCGATGACGGGCCGCAGGCGGTGCTGCGAGACGGCGCGCAGCATGGCTTCGAGATTGGTCCGGTTGCCGACGAACAGGCGGCTGATGGTGGCGAGGCTGCGCTGGTAGAGTGCCGCCGGCAGCTGGATCGATCCGCCTTTGGCATCCTGCAGCGTCAAGAGAACGATGTGCCCGTAAAGCGTGCTGGCGATCAGCGACTGCGCGAAGGTCGCCGGGCCACCGGTCTCGACGACGAGATCGATGCCGCCGGTCTGGTCGCGGACGGCCGCGCCCCATTGCGGCATATCCGATGTCGAAATGACCAGGTCGGCGCCCAGCGCCCGCAGCCTGTCGGTTTTCTCGCCGCGCGAGGTGACGGCGGCGACACGGCAGCCGAGCAGCTTGGCGAACTGCAGTGCAAACAGCGAGACGCCGCCCGAGCCGATGACCAGAACCCATTGGCCGGGCTTCGGAATTCCGGCGCCCGTCACCGCGTTCCAGGCGGTCAGGCCGGCACAGGTCAGCGTCGCCGCCTCTTGCCAGTCGAGATGATCGGGCAGCCGCACCGCCCATTGTTCGTCGAGAACGGCGTATTCGGTCAGCATGCCATCCAGCGTGCAGCCGAGCTGATCGATGAGTCCGGCATGGATGCGGCCGTCGATCCATCGGGCGAAATAGCTGCCGGTCACGCGATGGCGACAATGTCACCGGCCCCGTCGCTCAGCGGAACGACGCCTTGGCGCGGCGGCAGCGGATAGGTGCCGTTGAGGATCATCGTATCGCGCCGGTTGAGCGAGGTGGCGCGAACGCGCGCACCACGATCTCATGCGGCCTCGGCTCCGGCTGCGCCGTGTCGCGCAGCATCAGGGGTTCGGTCCCAGACCCTTCGAGACGGTAGCTCCGCATGTCGTTCCTCTCGAGATATATAGACTGATCTACATATTATATAGACCGATTGTCATATTTTGCGCAAGGCCTTATAATGACCTCTCCTGACAGAGGTTGACATGGCGAACGACACACGAGCCCGCATACTCGAGACGACCGGATTGCTGCTCAGGCAGCGCGGCTATCACGGCACCTCGCTCAATGACATATTGAGCGCCAGCGGCGCGCCGCGAGGCTCGCTCTACTTCCATTTTCCCGGCGGCAAGGACCAACTGGTCATCGAGGTGACGCGCGCCAGTGTTGCCGACGTGACGGAGAGGCTCACCGTGGCGCTGGCAGCAGAACGGGATCCGGCGGTGGCTGTCCATCATATCTACCAGTCGGTGGGACGCATGCTGGAAGACAACCAGTTTTCGCTCGGCTGTCCGATCGCGCCTGTCGTGCTGGACTCGCCCACCGACGTGCCGGAACTGGCGGAGTTGTGCCGCTCGGCCTTCGAACAGTGGATAGGCCTGCTGCGGGACGCCTTCGTCAGGGTAGGGGTGCCCGAGCGCCGCGCGCATGCATTGGCACTGCTGGTCGAATCGTCGCTGGAGGGGCTGATGGTGATCGCCCGCGCCACCCACGACCGCGCCCCGGTGCAGGCTGTGGCCGATGAGGTCGCAGCGCTGATCGAGCAGGCGGTACTGGCCGGCGAGGTAAAGCAACGCGCGGACGCCGCCGTCTGAGACGCCGACCGCTGCGCAAAAAAAGGGCGGCATCTCTGCCGCCCTTTCCGTATCTGAAGGCTGATGGGGCTGGAATAGAAATCCATGCCGCCACTCAAGCCCGCTTGCGGGCTTGAGCAATGTTAGTTCACGGCGTGCTTTATGGACTTCTTAGAAATCCATACCGCCCATGCCGCCCATGCCGCCGCCCATGCCGCCAGGCATGCCGCCGCCGCCAGCCGACTCCTTCTTCGGAGCCTCCGCGATCATGGCTTCGGTGGTG
>NZ_RZTF01000243.1:2296-9862 GCF_004023175.1 Mesorhizobium sp. M7A.F.Ca.MR.362.00.0.0 | reverse complement strand
GGATGGCACCATCTCCGGCAAGATCGCCAAGGACCTGTTCGAGATCGTCTGGAATGAGGGCGGCGACCCGCGCCAACTGGTCGAGAGCCGTGGCATGAAGCAGGTCACCGATACCGGCGCCATCGAGAAGGCCGTCGACGACGTTATCGCCGCCAACCCTGACAAGGTCGAACAGGCGCGCGCCAAGCCGAGCATGGCCGGCTGGTTCGTCGGCCAGGTGATGAAGGCGACCGGCGGCAAGGCCAACCCGCAAGCCGTCAACGACCTCGTCAAGGCCAAGCTGGGCATCGAGTAGCGCCGTGTTCGTCCGCACCGCAGGTGAACGCGACCTTGCCGCTGTGCGGACGCTGCTGGTGGAAACGTGGCATGCGACCTATGACGCCATTTATGGCGCTGCCAAAGTCACCGAGATCACCGACGAATGGCACTCGATTGCTTCGCTCCGCTCGCGGCTGACGCGGCCGAATTCGGAATTCCTGGTGGCCGATGATGGCAAGCGGATCGGCGGCATGGCTTTCGCCGCCGCCACCGCCGATGCGAAAATCATCCTGCTGAACCAGCTCTACGTCCATCCGGACTGCCAAAGGCGCGGGATCGGGCAAGCACTGCTCGACGAGGTCGAGGCCAGTTTCCCGGAAGCGCGAACGCTGCGCGTCGAGGTCGAGGAGGCCAATGGCGGCGCCATCGCCTTCTATCGGTCGAAAGGGTTCTTGCCTGTCAGTGCCGCGGAGGAGTCCCGTGATACCTCAAGGCCGACGACGCTGAGTTTCGAGAAGTCGCTCGGATAGATTGCCACCGGGATGAATAGAGCGACCCGGCCATGCGTCATCGCGGCGTTTGCTGTGCCGGCTCACGACGGATATGCAAGAGCATGACCAAACTGTCCCGCATTACAGCGCTGGCGCTGCTCGCCATCATCATTTTCGCGACCTTGTCGCCGATCCAGATGCGGCCGCACCTCGCTGAAGCGAATGTCGAGCGTGCCTTGGCTTATGTCCTGCTGGGCTTCGCCCTGGCGATCGGCTTCCCCAACCGACTGTACCAGGTCGTGATCTTCGTGGCTGTGACCGCCGGCATGCTGGAACTGCTTCAGCTCATTGATCCCGGTCGCCATGCACGCCTCATCGATGCATTGGTAAAAGCCCTGGCCGGGGTGGTTGGGATCGTCGCGGGACACCTGATCGTCAGGGCCGGCGGACAAAAGAGCGAGAGCTAGGCGCGGCAGCAATCCGCCGCGATACGTCGACCCCAAAGAGTACGGGACCATCGACTGTGGTCGGCCCGTGTCTATCTGGCCGAAGGATCGAGCCTTCGCTAAACAGCGGGAACCCCGACATTGTCGATCAGTCTGGTCTTGCCGAGCCATGCTGCCGCGAGAAGACGCCCTTCGTGGTTTCGATGCCATGGCGCAAGCGTCAGGCTTTCGCGTGCCTGGACATAGTCGACCTTTTGAAAGCCGGCGGCGATGAGGGCGCGGCTGGCCTCTTCGGTTGCGTCGCTCTGGCCGGCGCCTGCCGCCAGCGCCGCAGCCGTATTGCGCAATATGACGTTGAGTTGGCGGGCGATCTTCAGTTCGGCCTCATCGAGATAGGCGTTGCGTGATGACATGGCGAGACCCTGCGCGTCGCGGATCGTCGGTGCGCCGATGATCTCGACAGGCAGGTCGAGGTCGCGGCAGAGTTGCCTCACCACGCAAAGCTGCTGGTAGTCCTTCTCGCCGAAGACCGCACAGTCGGGCGTTGCCTGCAGGAGGAGCTTTGCCACCACGGTGGCGACGCCGTCGAAAAAGGTCGGCCGAAAGTCCGATTCGAGCCCGCCGGAGGGGCCGCCGACCGAGATTTTCGTGGCGAAGCCCGCAGGATACATCTCGCCAACCGTCGGTGTGAAGGCAAGGTCGGCCTTTGCCGCGCCCAGTTGGTCGAGGTCGCGGGCGAGTTGGCGCGGGTACTTGTCGAGGTCTTCGCTCGGCGCGAACTGCGTCGGATTGACGAAAATCGACACGACGCAGCGCTCGGCTTTTTGGAGCGCGATCCTGACCAGCGAGATGTGCCCGTCATGCAAAGCACCCATGGTCGGCACCATGGCGACACGAAGGCCGTCGCGCCGCCAGTCCCGGATTTGCGCGCGAAGTGCGGCTACGCTGTCGACGACGACGGGTTGGCTCATGTGTCGTCCCTGCTGTTTGTCGCCGAAAAGACATGGCCGGGGCCGGGGAATGTCCGGCCCCGCACCTCGGCTGCATAGGATTCCGCTGCATGCGAGATCACGCTGCGCAGGTCGGCGTATTCCTTGACGAATTTCGGCACGCGATCGACGGTCAGCCCGACCATGTCGTCGATGACCAGGATCTGGCCGTCGCATTCACCGCTGGCACCGATGCCGATGGTTGGAATGGCGAGACGGCGGCTGATATCGGCGGCGACCCTCTCGACCGTGCCTTCGATGACCACCGAGAAAGCGCCGGCATTCTCGACGGCGAGCGCATCGCGAAGCAATGCCGCAACAGCCTCCTCGGTGCGGCCCTTGATCTTGTAGCCGCCGTCCTTCTCGACCGATTGCGGCTGCAGGCCGATATGTCCCATCACCGGAATGCCGGCGGCGACGATGGCCTCGATCTGGCTGATCATGTCGAGGCCGCCTTCGAGCTTCACCGCCTGGCAGCCGGTTTCGTCGACGACCCGCCGCGCCGAGGTGACGGCTTGCGCTGCCGTTGCCTCATAGGTGCCGGCCGGCAGGTCGACGACGACGCAGGCCCTGGCCGAGCCGCGCATCACGGCCTGCCCATGTGCGATCATCATCTCCAGCGAGGCGCCCAGCGTCGTCTTGTGGCCATGCAGGACCATGGCGACACTGTCGCCGACCAGAAGCAGGTCAACATGGTGATCGAGCAGACGGGCGATGGGATAGGTATAGGCGGTCAGGCAAACGATCGGCGTGCCGCCCTTGCGGTGGCGAATCGCCTCGGCGCTGATGCGAATGTCGGTGGTCGGCAATTCCGTGGCCAATCGTCACCTCCTTTGGCCTCAAGCCGGGCTGGATGCAGGCATGGGCGCGCAGAGCTTTAGAAATACCGTAAAGGCTTGGCAAGCGTGCATGCAGCGACCGGGAGGATCACAGGCTTGTGTCGGGTTTCCGGCAAGCCATTTGCGCGCACGCCGTGGCAAAAGCCTTGCCTTCGGCAAGGCCTGACGCCATAAGCAGGAAAACGGGCGCTGCCGGCGCGAGGGTTTTGAAATGAAGACTTTCCTTACGCAGTTTTTCACCTGGTGGAACAGCCAGACGATAGGAACCCGCCTGCACACGTGGCGGTACGGCAAGAAGGTCGGCCAGGACGAGACCGGCAATTTCTATTACGAAGGCGGCATCGATTCGGAAGGCCGCACGCGCCGCTGGGTCATCTACCGCAATTATTCGGAGGCTTCGGCGATACCGCCCGGCTGGCACGGCTGGATGCACCACCGCGTCGACGTCGCGCCGTCCAGCGAGGACTACAAGCCGCGCGATTGGCAAAAGCCGCATCAGCCCAATCTGACCGGCAGCCCGGCGGCCTATCGCCCGAAGGGCTCGGTGCTGACCAATCAGCACCGCCCGCAGGTCACCGGCGACTACGATGCCTGGACACCCGGGTCGTAGGCGACAGGGTGCAAGCCGGTCCTTTATCGCCACAATTGGTGTTTAGCTGCTTGCTGATCAGAAAACGGCGACTAGCCTTGGCGATCGACAGAATCACCCGGGCGCGAACCACCGGTATCTTTGCATGAGCTTTTCTTACTCAATATCGGCCAGTCTGGCGCTAGCCGCCGGTCTTGCCGTCAGCACCGTGGCCTTCGCCGCTTCGCCTGAGCCCGCGGCACCCGCGCCGGCGCTGCCCGCCGGAGCGGACCGGGTCACCAATGCCGTTGCCGAGTTTGCCGGTATCGACAAGATCACCGGCCGCATTATCACCTTCGATGTCTATATCGACGAGACGGTGCAGTTCGGCGCTTTGCAGGTGACGCCGCGCGTCTGCTATTCGCGGCCGCAGGCCGAGGCGCCGAAGACCGATTCCTTCGTCGAGGTCGACGAGATCACGCTCGACCGCAAAATTCGCCGCATCTTCACCGGCTGGATGTTTGCCGAAAGCCCCGGCCTCAATGCCGTCGAGCATGCCGTCTACGACGTCTGGCTGAAGGAATGCAAGCAGAAGTCGGATGTGCCGGCGCCCGACGGCGCCAAGGCTGACGCAACCAAAGCCGAGGCGCCCAAGCCCGCGGCGGCCAAACCGAAAGCCGCGACCGCTCCGGACGTGACAGAGCCTGGCGTGACGGAGCCGGACGCTTCGGACCCCGATACGACCGACACCAACTGATCCTCCGGAACCCTCCTTGCCACCATACGTTGGGGCACGGATGAGCGCGCATCTATGCGCAGGGAGGATCTTCCGATGTCAGACAGCAAGCGGATCACAGCCGGCAAGGCAGAGTTGCTGGAACTCGAAAAGGGATTCTGGACGGGCGACGCGGCCTACTATGCGGCCAATGTCGACACCGAATGCCTGGTGGCGTTTCCGCAGATGGCACAGGCGATGGACAATGCGGATCTCGCCAAGACCGCAACCAAGCCCAACCGCTGGCGCGACCTGAAAATCGACCTCAAGGGTATCATCGAGCCGGGCAGCGACATCATCATGCTGACCTACGAGGCACATGCGACACGCGAGAACGGCGAACCTTACGCCGCGCTGGTCAGCACCGGCTATGTCCATCGCGTCAACGGCTGGAAGATGATGTTCCATTCGCAAACGCCATTGGAAGCCGCCAATGGGAAGTAGGCTCAATCTTCAGGGATAGAATACGGCCTCGCCCTTCAGCGCGTCGGCCAGCAACTTTTCATATTTGCCGCGCGGCACGTCGACGGCGCCGAAGCGCTTGAGGTGCTCGGTGGTGAACTGCGTATCGAGCAGCGCGAAGCCGCGTGCCTTCAAGCGCTCGACGAGATAGAAAAGGCAGGTCTTGGAAGCGTCCGTCTCCCTGGCGAACATGCTCTCGCCAAAAAACACCCGGCCGAGCGACACGCCATAGAGGCCGCCGACCAGCCGGTCCTCGCGCCACGCCTCGACCGAATGACAATGGCCTATCCGATGCAACTCGACATAGGCTTCGCGGATCGGCGCATTGATCCAGGTCGAGCGCCGTTCCACGCGCTTTTCGGCGCAGCCGTCGATGGTCGCTTCGAAATCGAAATCGAAACGGATGTCGAAGGGGTTCTTCCTGATCGTTTTCCTGAGGCTTTTCGGCGCGTGAAAACCATCGAGCGGAATGATGCCGCGCGTCTCCGGCCGCACCCAGAACACCTCAGGGTCGCCGGCACTTTCGGCCATCGGGAAGACGCCCGAGGCGTATGCCTTGAGCAGGAGGTCGGTGGGGATGCGATAGCCGGGCGCGTAGGGGCGGGTCATCGCGTCTCCGCGCTACTCTTCCTTGGCCAGATATTTTTCCAGCCAGTGGATGTCGTAGTCGCCATTGGCGATGTCGGCATTGCCGACGAGATCGCGAAACAGCGGCAGCGTCGTCTTGATACCGTCGACGACGAACTCGTCCAGCGCGCGGCGCAGGCGCATCATGCACTCGACGCGATTACGCCCATGCACGATCAGCTTGCCGATCAGGCTGTCATAGTATGGCGGGATCTTGTAGCCGGAATAAACGCCGGAATCGACGCGGATGCCCAGGCCGCCCGGTGTGTGGAAATGGGTGATCGTGCCCGGCGAGGGGGTGAAGGTGCGCGGGTCCTCGGCGTTGATGCGGCATTCGATGGCGTGGCCGTTGAACTTGATGTCCTCCTGCTTCACCGAGAGGCCGCCACCGGAGGCGACGCGGATCTGCTCGTGGACGAGATCGATGCCGGTGATCGCTTCCGTCACCGGATGCTCGACCTGCAGGCGCGTGTTCATCTCGATGAAATAGAACTCGCCATTCTCGTAGAGGAATTCGATGGTGCCGGCGCCGGAATAGCCGAGGTCGGCGATGGCCTTGGCACAGATGCCGCCGATGCGGGCGCGCTCTTCGGCATTGAGGGCGGGCGAGGGCGCCTCTTCCCAGACCTTCTGGTGGCGGCGCTGCAAGGAACAGTCGCGCTCGCCGAAATGCACGCCGCGGCCAAAGCCGTCACCAAACACCTGGACTTCGATATGGCGCGGCTTTTCCAGGTATTTTTCGATATAAACGGCATCGTCGCCGAACGCTGCACCGGCTTCCGTGCTCGCCGTCTGCAGGGCGATCTCCAGGTCAGCCTCGGTGAGGGCGACCTTCATGCCGCGTCCGCCACCGCCGGCCGATGCCTTGATGATCACGGGATAGCCGATCTCGGCGGCAATGCGCCTGGCTTCCTTCTGGTCGGTGACGGCGCCGTCCGAACCGGGCACAACCGGAATGCCGAGGCGCTTGGCGGTTCGCTTGGCCTCGATCTTGTCGCCCATGATGCGGATATGGTCGCCGGACGGACCGATGAAGGTGATGTTATGCGCGGCCAGTATGTCGGCGAATTTGGCGTTCTCCGACAGGAAGCCGTAGCCCGGATGCACGGCGTCGGCGCCGGTGATTTCGCACGCCGCAACGATCTGATGGATGTTGAGATAGCTGTCGCGCGATGGCGGCGGACCGATGCAGACGCTCTCGTCGGCGAGCCGCACATGCATGGCGTCGGCATCGGCGGTCGAATGCACCACCACCGTCTGGATGCCGAGTTCCTTGCAGGCGCGCAGCACCCGGAGGGCGATTTCGCCGCGATTGGCGATGAGGATCTTCTAAAACATCAGGCCCGCTCTATTCGATCACGACGAGCGGCATGCCATATTCGACCGGCTGCGAATCCTCGAAAAGGATCGCGGTCACCGTGCCGGCACGTGGCGAGGGGATCTGGTTCATCGTCTTCATCGCTTCGATGATCAGCAGCGTCTGGCCTTCCTTGACCTTCTGGCCGACTTCGATGAATGCCTTGGCGTCCGGCGACGGCGCCAGGTAGGCGGTGCCGACCATCGGCGAGGTGACTGCGTTCTTGGAAATATCTGCCACAACGGGCAGAGCTGCGGAGGCAGCTTGCGCTGCTGCCGGCGCATAGGCCTGCTGCGGCGCTGCGATTGCATGAACAGCCGGCGCCTGCCGCGAGACGCGCACCTTCAGGTCGCCCAGTTCAACCTCGATCTCGGTGAGATTGGTGTCGTTCAGTATGCCCGCCAGATCGCGGATCAGTTGCTGGTCAACACCGGTCTTCTTTATCGACATTTTCGTGCCTTCTGTTTGTTGGCCGGTCATAGGCGTGCGGCCAGCGCCTGTAGCGCCAGCGTATAGCCGAGCGGCCCAAAGCCACAGATCATACCGACGGCGACCGGCGCGACCATGGAGATGTGGCGGAATGGTTCCCGCGCATGGATGTTGGAAAGATGAACTTCGGCCACCGGCAACGGCGCGACGGCGCGGATGGCGTCGTGGATGGCAATCGAGGTGTGGCTGTAGGCGCCCGGATTGATGACGATGCCGACAGCCTTGTCGCCAGCTTCCTGAATCCAGTCGACAAGGTCGCCCTCAT
>NZ_RZTF01000243.1:808-2286 GCF_004023175.1 Mesorhizobium sp. M7A.F.Ca.MR.362.00.0.0 | reverse complement strand
GCCCTCATGGTTCGACTGGCGGAAATCGATCTCGAACCCCAGCGCCGTGCCTGCCTGCTTGCAGTCGTCGGCGATCGCGGCAAGCGTCTTGCCGCCATAGATGCCCGGCTCGCGCTTGCCGAGCGCGTTGAGATTGGGACCGTTCAGGACGAAAACCGTTTTCAAAAAGCCGACCTTTCCCGGCGCCGTCATCAAGCCGGCGCGCTGGGCCCTCTATAATGGGCATAGCCGCCCGCGGAAAGAGCGCAAGTGCGTTCTTTCACTGTCCACAACAGGCCGAAATTTGCCCGTGAGAAATAGCTGGCGAGCAAGATCAGAGCGCGGCTTTCGCCGCCTCGATCTTTTCTGCCAGCACTTCCTGCCCGAGTGCTCCGAACACCACCTCGTTGCCGATGACATAGGACGGCGTTCCGGTGATCGCCAGCTTGTTGGCAAGATCGTAGGTCTTGGCGAGGGCCTCGTTGATTGTCGGGTCCCTCATCTTCTCGCGCAGCGCCGCTTCGTCGGCGCCGAGCGACAGAGCGATCTTGATTGCCGACGCCTCGGTGGCGCGTCCCTGGCCGCCGAGCAACGCATTGTGGAACTCGCCGTACTTTTCCGGGTGCATCAGGTGAAAGGCCATCGAGACCACGCTCGCCTTCTGCGATTCCGGTCCAAGGATGGGGAATTCCTTGAGCACGAAACGCAGGTCCGGATCGGTCTTGGTCAGCGCCTGCATGTCGTCCATGGCGCGTTTGCAGAAGCCGCAATTGTAGTCGTAGAACTCGACGATGGTGACCTTGCCGTTCGGATTGCCGACGACACCGTCGAAGGCGGAGTTGAAGATCTGGTCCTTGGCATTCTTGATCACGCCGAGATGAGCGATGCGCTGCTCTTCCTTCTGCTTGGCCTCAAGCGCGTCCTGGACCTCCAGGAGGACTTCCGGGTTTTTCAACAAATAGTCGCGGATGATGCCTTCGACCTCGGTGCGGTCGATCTTGGTATCGGCCGCCGCGGTCTCGACCGGCTGTGCGGTACCGGCCTTGGCGATCTGCGGGTTTCCGGCAACGAATCCGAAAGCCAGCATGGCCAGGGCGACCGCAACCCCCGTGGTGCCCAGCAGCAGTGCCTTTTTCATCGTTCCTGTTCCTTCTACCTGTTTTCCGGTCTGGCTATGTCGTGGCGCGCGGCCGGAAGGTTCACTTGATCTTGGTTGACGGCTTGTAGTTTATGATATCCTGGGCGCGAAGCCAGCGCGGCTCGCCGCGTTTCATCTGCTGCTGCGCCCGCATGGCGAAAATCTTCGCATCCTTGTAGTTGCCGGAATAGAAATGGCTTTCGGCGGTGGCAAGTTCGGCGCCCGGTATGTCACCCAACTCACCGTAGGCCTGTGCCAGATAGCGATACCCGGCTGAATTTTCCTTGTCGCGCCCGAGGCCGTTGTTGATCTGCACGACGGCTTTTTTGAGGGAGTCGGGCGTGCCGACGGCCATCAACGC
>NZ_RZTF01000243.1:226-798 GCF_004023175.1 Mesorhizobium sp. M7A.F.Ca.MR.362.00.0.0 | reverse complement strand
CGCCTGGCCCATGGACACCGGCAGCAGACCGGACCGCGCCGAATCGAGGCTGACCGCCTTGGCGTAGGCGTCCGCGGCTTCCTTGGGTTTGTTTGCCTTCATCAGGATGTCGCCGCGCAGTTCCTGGAAGTAAGCGTTCTTGGGCTGCGCCTTGATCAGTGCATTGGTCTTGGCGAGCGCGGCGGCGATGTTGCCGAACAGGTAGGTCGACTGGGCGTCGCCATATAGCGCGGCGAGTGTCCCTTGCATCTTTCGCATCAGCCGCGACGCAGCCGCCTGGCCTTCCATGTAGACGGCGATCTTCACCCGCACCATGTCATGGCGCTGCTGCAGCGCGGGCGGGTCCGGCCTGTCGACATTGGGGCTCTGTTTCACCAGCACTTCGAGATTGGAGATACGATCCCGCGGCATCGGATGGCTGATCCGGTAGGGATCGACTTGCGCGCCCGAGAGCGACAGCGCAGTCTGGAAGCGGTGAAACGTCTTCAGCATGCCCATGCCGGACTGGCCGGTGGCGTTGAGATAGGTGATCGCCGAGCGGTCGGCCGTCATCTCCTCGGTGCGCTGGTAGG
>NZ_RZTF01000243.1:0-216 GCF_004023175.1 Mesorhizobium sp. M7A.F.Ca.MR.362.00.0.0 | reverse complement strand
CTGGTAGGCGAGGATGCTGCGCTGTGCCATCTCGCCGCCGCCGGCGGCCACGCCCACGCCCGCACCGGCAAGGCCGCGGCTATTGGTTGTCGCGCCGGCGACCATGGCACCGGCACCCAGCAGCGTCGCGATGATGGCCATCGTCTTGGCGCGTTCAAGCTGGTCGCGGAGTTTCTGCTGGTGGCCGCCGGCGATATGACCGGCTTCGTGCGCGAT
>NZ_RZTF01000242.1:8540-9999 GCF_004023175.1 Mesorhizobium sp. M7A.F.Ca.MR.362.00.0.0 | reverse complement strand
ATCGTGCTGCGTGCGACGCCCGTCGCCTGCGAAACCGCCGTCACGCCGCCCCGGCCCGCCGCAAGCGCTTCATTCGCTGCAAACAGACGCCGCGCACGCTCGTCCAGAAACGGCGAAAGCCTATCAAAGCGTGCCTTGATAGCGTCGATGTCGATCATCCGGATTTGCCCAAGCTCATCGGGCCACCGAATCAGATCATGACCTATGCGTCCAGACGTTTTCCGAACCAGACGCTATGCCGCTCCGCACAGCAGCGCCGACCCATCACCAAATGCCGATCTCTGATTCGATTATCCTGCCTCGAGCCCTTAGATCGATCGCTTGCGTTTTATCGCGACGGCCTCGGATTGCCCACAAAGGGTATTACCGCCGACGACTTCAAAGGAGACGATACGCATCCCGCGGGGGCCATAGTGATGTTTCACCTGGAGGGCGGCCTTACCCTTGCCCTTTATCCTCGAAGTGAGCTTGCCAAGGATGCGCACCACACCATCGGGGCTCCAAGCTCCACAGAGCTCAGTCTTGGGTACCTTGCCGGTAGCAAAGACGAGGTCGATCAAATACTGAACCAAGCGAAAGCAGCGGGGGCCACGCTCACTGACGCAGCTCACGACCGACCGTGGGGTATTTATTCGGGATACTTCAAAGACCCGGATGGCCACCTCTGGGAAGTCATTTGGAATCCATCAACACCGTAATAGGGAACCAAGGCAACCGTCCACGCGAGAGTGCGTTCGCTATCCCCAAACGCAAATTTGCGGAGGTATTGCTCAAGGCTGCCTGACTGCGGCCTCACCGGACGGTTACGGCCGCTCAGCTGTCGTGATGGTTGAATGGCAGGAGCAGATCGAGATCGCGATTGGGCCATCCGGCGGCGATGCGCTGGAGGGTCAGGGTCAGCCAGGCGAAGGGATCGACGTCGTTCATCTTTGCGGTCTGCAGAAGGGTAGCGATGGTCGCCCACGTCGTTCCGCCGCCGTCGGATCCGGCGAACAACGCATTCTTGCGCGTGATGGCAATCTCGGGGTCATTCTGCCCATGTTGGGCTGGAGGTCGAAGTCCATTATCGCTGGCATCCGTATTTCGGACGCCGGCTTCGCTGCGAGAACAGCGAAGAACGCGCCAACGGTCGGATCATTCATCTCGTCATCGTGCCTGGGCATGTCATTACCGCTCCGGCCTGGATGATAGATCCCGTGGCGTGCGCAGCAATGGATCTGGGATCCCCGCGCGCGTCGCTTGCTGCACTGCTTGAACTGAACAAGCTCTTGATCCAGCGCCGTTTCCGGCGAGGCTCTCCGGATGGTTTCATCATCGGGGAGACGCAAAATGAGAACCTTGCCGCCACCGATACGATCTCTCGTGATCGTTCGCCAGCTCAGCATGCCGCTCGACTCGCACAAGCTGGTCGGGCTGAGCGCAGCGCAACGAACGATCGTGATCGCCCGGCTCGCCAATG
>NZ_RZTF01000242.1:2696-8530 GCF_004023175.1 Mesorhizobium sp. M7A.F.Ca.MR.362.00.0.0 | reverse complement strand
GCCAATGTGCTGATGGCCGCCGCCGGCATCGTGACGGATGAGAGCCGCGATGACGAGCAGTAATCTGATTCCGGCCACCATCCTCAAGCGCAAAGCCGTCGTCTATGTACGTCAGTCCACGCAGGCGCAAGTGCAGCTTAATCTTGAGAGCCAGCGTCGGCAATATGAGCTGGTCGACGTCGCGCGGCGCTGGGGATTCCGCAAGGTTGAGGTGATCGACGAGGACTTGGGACGCACTGCAAGTGGAGCTGTGGAACGTCCTGGTTTCGAGCGCCTGGTCGACGATCTGTGCACCGGTCATGTGGGCGCTGTGCTCTGCCTGGAGGCGTCCCGCCTATCTCGCAACGGACCGGATTGGCATCGGCTGCTCGAGTTGTGCGGCGAAGTCGATGCACGGGTGATCGATCTGGACGGAGTCTACGATCCGGGGCTGCCGAAACGCCTGCTGCTCGGCATGAAGGGGAGCATAAGCGAGTTCGAACTCGGGGTGCTGCGTGCTCGCATGTACGAAGCTGCCCGTGCCAAGGCACAGCGCGGCGAACTGCGCATCTCTGTGCCCTTCGGCTACGTCTGGCACCGGGATTACGGTCTCGGGTTCGATCCCGATATACGCCTGCAGGAGACCATTCGCCTGATATTCGCGCGTTTCTGGCGCGCGACAATCAAGGTGAGGTGCGCCAGGCCAAGCTGGCGAGTTCCAGCCGGTGCAAGTCCGGCCCGGGTAAGGGGTAGCGCCCGCCCGGTAGTGAGTGTTGCGACGTGGGAGGTGACGACCACGGCGAAGCGTACACAGCAATCGTGTGGGGTGTGGGAGTGAGCCACGATAGTGATAAGATTGCAGGGGCCGAGACGTTCTCATCCGTCGAAGGCAATATGTGCGGAGCCGCTATGCGAGGCTCCGTCGCCCTGCCGGGGTCTAGGGCCACATCACGCACGAAAGGAACACGTCGGAACCTGGGAGATCTCCTGCCCGGCCGGGCGGCGATAGCCGTGTCGGTCCGCATCGGGAAGGCGAGGAGCCGTAGCCGGTGACGAACGGACAGGAGAAGTCTGACTCCGGCATAGTAGCCGTGAAGCCGACGAACAAAGCCGGGCAACCGGCGGCGGAGCCGGTGGAGCCAAGGCCGGAGACCAAGGAGAACGCGGAACAGCAACGCATGCACCGGACACAGAGCCGGGCTCGCATGTCCCAGTCGCTGGACCGCGTACGGCAAGCCGCAAGGCTGAGGAAGAAGGAACCGTTCACCGCGCTCTTCCACCATATCAATGTCGATACGCTGCGGACGGCGTTCTATGCGCTTAAGCGCAAGGCCGCCCCTGGGGTGGATGGCATGACATGGCAGGATTACGAGGCAGACCTCGAGCCTCGGCTCAGGGATTTGCACAGACGGGTCCAGCGGGGAGCGTACCGCCCGCAACCGTCGCGCCGGACGTTTATACCGAAGGCGGATGGGAAGCAGCGGCCGCTGGCGATTGCCGCTCTGGAAGACAAGATCGTCCAAGGGGCAACGGTCATGGTGCTCAATGCCATCTACGAAGGCGACTTCGTTGGCTTCTCCTACGGGTTTCGGCCCGGGCGAGGGCCGCACGATGCATTGGATGCACTGTGCGTGGCGATCGACAAGCGGAAGGTGAACTGGATTGTAGACGCCGACATCCAGAACTTTTCGGGGCGGTCAGTCAGGAATGGCTCGCTCGCTTCCTGGAACACAGGATCGGCGACAAGCGCATCATCCGCCTGATCCAGAAGTGGTTGAAGGCGGGCATCCTCGAAGACGGGATCGTGACTGTGGATGACAGGGGAACGGGTCAAGGCTCGGTGATTTCGCCGCTTCTGGCCAACATCTACCTGCACTACGTCTTCGACCTGTGGGCTCAGCGCTGGCGACAGCGCGACGCCTCCGGCGACATGATCATCGTGCGCTATGCCGATGATGTGATCGTCGGTTTCGAGCGCGAGGACGACGCTCGTCGCTTTCTCGATGCGATGCGTGCGAGGCTTGAGGAGTTTGCGCTGTCGCTCCACCCGGACAAGACCCGCCTGATTGAGTTTGGCCGCCTCGCGGCGGTCGACCGCAAGCAGCGCGGGCTCAGCAAACCGGAGACCTTCGCCTTTCTGGGGTTCACGTTCGTCTGCGGAAAATCACGTCGAGGGCGCTTCCAGCTTAAACGGAAGACCCGCGGCGACCGCATGCGGGCGAAGCTTCAGGACATTAAGGCGGAGCTGCGGCGGCGAATGCACTGGCCGATCCCCAAGCAGGGGAAGTGGCTGGGCCAGACCGTTGGCGGGCACTTCGCATACTTCGTGGTTCCAACGAATATCCGGGCGCTCACGGCGTTCAGGTATCGGGTGATCGACCTTTGGCGGCGTACGCTTCAGCGACGCAGCCAGAAGGACGGCGCTACGTGGGAACGGATCGCGCAGTTAGCCAACGACTACCTTCCCAAGCCTTGTAACCTTCATCCATGGCCGAGCGTCCGCTTCGCCGTCAAACACTCGAGGTAGGAGCCACGTGCGGGAAAGCCGCCTGCGTGGATCTGTGCGGGGCGCTCAGTAATGAGCGTCCCTACCGCGAAGTCTCTTCCAGATTGCATCACGAAGGCTATATTGGATGGAGCGAGTACGAACGGAACCAGGAACTTCTCGCCGCCAATGCCTATGGCAAAGCCGGCGGCGTCAAGTCGGGCCGCGGCGGTCGCGCGTTGCTCCCGGGTCTTCTCTCCTGCGGTCGATGCGGGCGAAGGCTGGTTGTCACGTATGCCGGACGTGGCCAAGGTTACCCGGTCTATCGTTGCGAGCGGGGCAACACCATGATGGCGCAGGCGCGATGCATGTCGTTCAACGGCTTTCGCACCGATGCGGCGGTGGCCCGCGAAGCCTTGGAGGCGGTTGCGCCGATGGCGATCGAGGCGGCGTTGGAGGCTGAACAGATGCAGCTGGAGAGCGAAGCCAGGCGGCGGCAGATGATCGAGATGGATCTGCAGCAGGCACGCTATGAGGCATCGCTCGCCGAGCGCCGCTATGCCGCCTGCGACCCGGAGAACCGGCTTATAGCGGCCCAGCTCGAGAGGAACTGGGAAGCTACGCTCAGGCGCGTGGAGACCTGCGAGGCCCGGCTCAGCGAAGTCCAGCGTATAGAGCCTGTCGACGCGATCCCTGACTTAACTGGCCTCGCCCAGGATCTCGAAGCCGCCTGGAATGCGCCGGGTGTCGATATGCGCTGCCGTCAGCAACTGCTGCGCGCGCTCATCAAGGACATTGTGGCGGACGTCGATGACGACGCGCGCGATGTGGTCCTGACCATCCATTGGCATGGGGGCCAGCATTCCCAGGTAAGGGTTCGCAAGCCCAAATCCGGAGAGCATGGCCAGAGTACGCCTGAGGAGGCTCTGGCGGTCATGCGATCCATGGCAACGCGATGGTCGGATGCCGAAATCGCCGCCACACTCAACCGCATGGGCATGAAGACGGGTCAGGGAAAGACCTGGACGGCGCGACGCGTCCAATCGCTGCGCACGGTGCACAAGATCAGCGGCTATCGCTCTTCCGACAAGAACGGCGAGTGGCTCACCATGTCGGACGCGGCCGCGAAGCTTGGCGTGTCGCACGTCAAAATCCGGCGGTTCGTCAGGGACGGCATATTGCCAGCCGAGCAGGTCATGCGCGGCGCGCCCTACCAGATCCGCGCCAGCGACCTTGAAGATGAACGGATCAAGGCCGATTTGGCGCGCAAATCTCCGCGTATCATCAACGACGATAATCAGAAATCGCTGTTTCCCGCCATTTGAAGAGGGGGTGCATAATGAATCAGTCTTCGCCTGGGGACGGATTGCCCGCTCGACGGCGTTGGAGTCGATATCGAGGCGGCCATCGTTCAGGAAGCGCTCGAGCGCCTCGCGACGGCTCCTGGCATAGCGGATCGCCGCGGCGAGTTTCGACTTGCCAGAGATACGGCTCAATTCCTTTTCCCAGAACGGCCAGAGATCGGCGACGATCGCGACCGACTGCTCCTGTCGCGCGGCCCGGCGGTCCTCAGGGTTCTGGCCTCGAATGCGTTCTTCGACCTTCCATAGTTCGGCCACGGTTTCGCTCGCCACGGCAGAGATGCCGGACACGTGCAATTCGTAGAACTTGCGCCTCAGATGCGCCTTATCTCGACCACCGGATAAGGCGCATTATCCAGGGCGAAGTTTTATCTCGGGTATTTGGCTGCGCACGCTGCATTTACGAGAGGTTGAGCCGTTCTGGTGTCCGGATAAAAGCTGCGGCAGGATCGTAGGATGCTTGCGAGCGAGGGGACGGACTTGCAGATACCGCTGCGCACATCGTCGACGATCGAGGACTATGTCGCCACGCAGGAGTGGCAGCGCGCGTATCTATCGGGCTGCCCGCTTCATCCGCACGGTGGCTGCGCCTTTCGACGCCATGGCAGCTATGCACGGCTGACCAGTCCCGGCGTGCGCATCGCCCGCTGGTATTGCCCGGAAGGGCGGATGACATTCAGCTTGCTGCCGGATTTCCTGGCAGCCCGTTTGCCCGGGCTGCTTGCAACGATCGAGTGCACAGTCGCGGTGGCGGCATCGGCGAGAAGCATGGAAGTGGCGGCGGATGCGCTGCGCGGACCGGAGATTGGCCTCGCGGCAGCGGTGCGCTGGCTTCGGCGGCGGGTCATTGCAGTGCGTGGGTCGATCATGGCTGTCAGGGTGATGGCGCCATCATTGGCGGCAGATGTGCAGGCGTGCGCGGCCGCAGCAGATGACGTACCGATGTTGCCCAAGTTGCGCCGGGCGCTGCCAACCCCGGCGCTGAGCTGCATCCCCGCTCCATTGGGCTTCGCTCCGGTAGCGCTTGGTGATGCCCGTGCCATGGCCCGGACGTCTGGAGCGCGCTGGGTCACGGGCTTCAGGGCGGCATCACCAGGTGCCTGCGGCCAACACGAAGTGGGGCCTGACCACAATCCCGCAGCCCGCTACGCTGGGTCGGTCAAGGTGACAGGATCGCCATGCAGACCGAACCCAATGTCACGCCCTCCGCCGAGGATATCTGTCGCGTTTGGCGCGCCGACCGCCGCCTGAGCAGTGGCGCAGCCATTGTTTACATGCAGAGGATCAAGCTGTTCCGCGCCTATTGCGTCGAACATGGGCTGGTGGAGCGCGGAGAACTCACCCTCGAACGCGTGAACCGCTTTATCGACTGGTATGCGCAACGGCGGAATCTCGATCCGCGTTCGCTACATCTTTTCCGGAGCGGTCTGCGGTCACTCAACCGGATCTATCATCGCTTGGGGTTAGCCCCACCGCCTTGGCGATCGCCGCGTCCGGCAAAGCCGCCGGCAACACCTTTGCTTTCGGAGTACGCCGATTATCTTCTGCGGCATCGCGGCAATCCGCAAGCGACTGTAGACCAAAAGCTGTATCAAATCGGCAAGCTTCAGGATCACCTGGCGCAGGCCGGCGAGGACTGGCATTCGATACGCTTGGTTGATGTCGACGCCTTTCTCGTCGCTTACGCACAACGATATTCCCGGTCGTACGTCAGTGGCGTCGCGTGCAGTATCCGCTGTTTCCTGCGTTTTCTGCATTGGAGCGGTCGCATTCCCGTCGATCTCAGCGAAGCCGTGATCGCGCCGGTGCAACCGCGCCTCGAGCGACCGCGGCGGGCACTCGCCTGGGAGGATGTGCAGCGCCTGCTGAAGGCGGTAGATCGGTCGACACCGATGGGACTGCGCGATTACGCACTCCTGTTGATGATGAGCACCTACGGTCTTGGAGCGGGCGAGGCCATCCGCTTGCGGTTCGAAGACATCGATTGGGAAGCCGGCACCCTGTCGGTC
>NZ_RZTF01000242.1:865-2686 GCF_004023175.1 Mesorhizobium sp. M7A.F.Ca.MR.362.00.0.0 | reverse complement strand
CCACTTCTGCCGGCGGTCGCTAAGGCGTTGGCAGACTATCTCCACGGCGGGCGCCCCATGGACACACCCACCCGGCATCTGTTCGTGCAGATGCATGTACCGTTCGGTCCCTTGGCGGCTTCAAGCGCGATCCGCCATATCGTCGCAAAGCATGCGAGAGTTGCCGGGATATCGGCACCGTTTCTCGGCAGTCACGTCTTGCGGCATTCGCACGCCGCACGCCAGCTCGATCTCGGCACCACGCCGCGCGTGGTCTCAGAGCTTCTTGGGCATCGGGATCCGGAGTCCCTTTCCGCCTACGTGCGGATCGCAACGGAGACGTTGCGTGACATCGCATTGCCGGTGCCGTCATGACCACAATCGTCACCCTGTCCGAACTGAAGCGCGACGCCGACAGCTTTCTCGAGTTCAAGCGCGCCATGGGCCATCCCTACAAGCGCGGAGCGATCGAGATCGACTGTTTCCTCCGCTTTGTCGGGCAGCACTGGGACGCGGCAGAGCCGATCCCCATGGCGGAGGCCGTCCGGCGCTGGTGTGGGCGGCTTCCCGGCCGCAAGGCTGTCACGCTCGCCAACGAGTTCGGTGTCATTCGCCAGCTTTGTCTTTACCGCCGTCGTTACGATCCCACCAGCTATGTGCCCGAGCACAGCTGGGCGCCAGTGAAGGAATCGACCTTCTTTCCCTACATTTTCAGTCAGGACGAGGTTCGCCGGATTCTCACCGTCGCTTCGGTGTATGAAGGACCCGCCGTGTGGGCGTCGATGCTGCGCCGACTCGTGCTTGTGCTCTATTGCACCGGTCTGCGGCTCGGCGAGGCCGTGCGCCTCAAGATGGCCGATGTCGATCTCGAACGCGGCACGTTGACGATCCGCGACAGCAAGCGGCGCACGCGGATCGTGCCCATGCGCGACGACCTGGTGGAAGAGTTGCGACGCTACATTGACGATCGGCGCCAGCTCCTCGTCGATCAGCGTTGCGAGGATCCGCAAGCCCTGTTCGTTCGCCGTAACGGTATGCCGCTGACAACCGCCGCCGCATCCGATGCCATCCGCCGGATTCTCCGTCGCTTGGGCATTAAGCCCGCACATGGACGCGTTGGAGCTCGTCCCTACGAGTTCCGTCATAACTCCGAGTCCCGTATTATTCCGAGTGACGCCATCGCCGCGGCGTAATTTTCTCATGATTGCAAGTATTTGGATCAGCGTCGGCCGTTGATTGCTCGACATTATTCGGCTGCTCTTTCTGAGCGTGGACTTCCCACGCTGTAGGGAGACAGACGATGATTGATCTGAATGAGGCGCTACACAAAGATCGCTGGATAGGCCGATTGGAGAGCCACCAGGATGGCTTCGAGGCTCTGCTTGATGGCCAGGGATACGCCAAGGCGACTGTTCGGGAGAAGATGAAGCTCCTGGCCGGTTTCAGCGCTTGGCTGGCGAGGCAGGATGTTCCACTGGACTTGCTCGGGGAAGAGCACGCCGATCGATTTCTGACGGAACTTGGTCTGCGCCCGAGGCGTGGCGATGCTTGGACCATTCGGCAGTTGGTACGATATCTGCGCGACACGGGCGGCGTGCCGGTGCCGCTGCCAGAGGTCGATACGAGCGCCAAGGGTAAGCTGATCGACGCATTCGGGGAATTCCTGCGCACCGAGCGTGGTCTCTCGGCATCGACATTGACGAACTATCTGCCGATTGTTCGTGGGTTCCTGGACGAACAGTTTGGGGGCAACGATCCGGATTTTGACCGACTGCGAGTGGGCGACGTTCATCGGTTCATCGTGCGGCGAGCCCAGGCCGGTTCGCCCGGCCGCGCCAAGTT
>NZ_RZTF01000242.1:0-858 GCF_004023175.1 Mesorhizobium sp. M7A.F.Ca.MR.362.00.0.0 | reverse complement strand
TGGCGGTCACGGCGCTGCGTTCGTTTCTGCGCTTCCTCCAGCAACGCGGGTTGCTTGCCGCCGATCTCGCTGTCGCGGTGCCTGGGATCGCCAGCTGGCGCTTGGCACACCTGCCGAAGGCGCTGCCTGCCGAACAGGTCGAACGGCTCCTTGCGTCTTGCGACAGGAGAACACCGGCCGGCCGCAGGGACTACGCGGTTCTGATGCTGCTCGCGCGCCTCGGCTTACGGGGTGGCGAAGTCTCAGCCCTGACCCTGGACGATCTCGACTGGGATTGCGGCGAGATCGTCGTGCATGGCAAGGGTCAACGGCTGGCGCGGCTGCCACTGCCGGCGGATGTCGGTGCCGCCTTGGTCGACTATCTGCGGCAGGATCGGCCTGCTTGCTCAACACGCCGCGTCTTCATTCGCATAAAGGCGCCCAGACGGAGTTTTGTCAGCCCGTCGACTATTTGCTGCATCGTCCATCGTGCGCTCAAGCGCGCCGGTCTGACGCCGGCGTTCAAGGGTGCGCACCGACAGCACCTGTTGCGTCACTCACTCGCCACCGATCTGCTGCGCCGCGGCGCCTCGCTCGTTGAAATCGGTCAACTTCTCCGCCACAGCCAGCCGAACACGACGCAGATCTATGCCAAAGTCGACATCGCGGCGTTGCGTGCCATTGCGCTACCCTGGCCAGGAGTCGCATCATGAGCGCGTTGCAAGCAGCGCTCGAAGCGTATCTGGCCGCGCGCCGCGCCCTCGGCCATAAGCTGCTTCTTTCCGGACGGTTGCTGCAGCGCTTCGTTGTCTTTGCGGAATCTTCCGGCGCCACCTTCATCACCACCGAGATTGCCCTGGCCTGGGCCATGCAGCCGGC
>NZ_RZTF01000241.1:1087-10010 GCF_004023175.1 Mesorhizobium sp. M7A.F.Ca.MR.362.00.0.0 | reverse complement strand
GCGTTGACGGCGATGTCGCTGATCTTCGCGGTGTTCCTGACCAATCCGGCGCCGATCTGCGTGCTCGACGAAGTCGACGCGCCGCTCGACGACCACAATGTCGAACGCTTCTGCAATCTCATGGACGAGATGGCGGCCACCACCGAGACGCGTTTCGTCATCATCACCCACAATCCCATCACCATGGCGCGCATGAACCGGCTGTTCGGCGTGACCATGGCCGAGCAGGGCGTCAGCCAACTGGTGTCGGTGGACCTGCAGGCGGCCGAGGCGATGCGCGAGGCAAGCTGACCCAGGTCGCGCTGCCTGCGAAGGGGCCGCTCCGGAGCAATTCAGGAAAAGTGTGCAAGCGGTTTTCGCCCGGCAAAAAATGTCAGGGCCGCGGACTGTGCCTGTGCGAATGATGCTTGGCCGAGGACCAGACGAAATAGAGCGATCCCAGTTTTAGCACAGGCACCCTGCGATCCCGCTCGCGATCACGCAGTTCGCGGTAGGTCTTCACCTTCAGTGTGCCCCCCGGCAATCTGATTCGCAAAGCCATGATGCATAGAGCTTACGTGCTTTCTCCAGTCGATGGAATGTTCATTTCAAGCTCATCGTCAGTATTCGAGCTCTTGGAGGGTCGATCGGGAATTGTACTGGGCCACCAGATGACGAAATATTTGCCAAACTGCCAGACCGGGACTTCGCCCTTGTGCTCCCGTCGCCGCAACTCATGACGTTGCTTGACCTTCAACACGCCACCCGGAAGCCTGATCTTGATCGTCATCGTCCCTCAATACTGATGGCGCGCTTCCTGGGTGCCGCGCCCGAAAAACCGCCCACTCTCGGATCGGACCGTTGCAATCCGATTTCGCCGAGTCAATGGAGCCGGGGGCGAACTCCTCTGGCTATCGGCCCCGTGCACAAAGGGCTTGAGAACAGGCTCAACCTCTGCGCCGCAAGATCCAGTTCACACAGATCACGGCCACGAGGCCACAAGCGATGCCGACGCAATCGGCAACCCAGTCGGACACGTCCAGATCACGTCGTATCAGCGCCGTGCCCTGGAGGACCTCGATCGCCGCTCCAACAACTGCAAGGAAGACGATCAGCCTGACCTTGCGATCAGGCCAGCCGAGCCCTCCAAGGAAAGTCATGACGGCAAAGGCGCTGGCGTGATTCAGCTTGTCGTAATGGAAACCGATATCGATCCCGTACTCCTCGAGTCCGGGTATAGGCACCAGTGCAAGGACAAGAACAGCGACAAGCGTGCTGAAAAAAGCAATCCGTTCGGCGGCTGGATGAAGTCTCATTCTGCTCCAATCTGTGCCTGCCCGCCGCGAAGGTCGAAACCGGCTCGGTATTGGCGGTTCAGGCTGAAACTCAGATCGACGGCGTTGTCTTTCAAAGCCGCAATTTTTGCTTGAGCCTTTTCAGCCAGGTCTGTTCCGCCTCATCCTGGTCTTGATGCGCCGGGACATAGCGCGGCGTTGCCGCCGTTCAACGGATCCCCGTCTGCGTCTCGTTCAAAGAGTGGAGTGCTGAAAAGGGCTCCGCATGGGCTTTCACCATTTCGCTCATTAGAATATCCGCGCCAGTCATCAGGGGGATCAAGGTTTCCGCAAATGTGTATGTTTTGATGCCATAAAGCCACTTCAGGTAGAGAAGGGCAGCTGACGTGCCGGAGACGCACCCAACAATGTTCATCCGGGATACGACAAGCTCTATCGGGTATATGTGCGGAAGGTTCGCCTCCATGATCCTGGTGCTGGCGTCGGCTGTCACATTGCCGATGGTATCCAGCAATTCGGGGAAGAAGGGCGTGCTTATTCTGGGATGTTCCTTCCAGACGACGTCGTATCCTCTCTCAACGATCTGCTCCGCAATGCGTCTATAGATCGCCGCCTCTTGCGCGTACGACATTATGCCGTTTCGCGACAATGCCTGGCCGAGCAGCAGGAGCCGTGGGTTGGCTGACGCACGGCAATGTTCATTGCCGCCGGAAAGCGCATCCCTGCAGGCTTCATCTATTACGTCGCGCATCAGCGAAGCGCCGACCTGGAATCTTGGTACGTTCTCCAGAGCATCGTGAATGGGGATTTCGTGGAGCAAAGAATAAAACTTTGTCACCCGTCTCAGATGGTGTCTTTCTATCTTGTCGGCCGCTTTCCTCAGTCGGAACGCCGGTGAAATTGTAGAGAGTCCTGCAATCAAGGCTCCGGTGATGCGCCGTCTAAACCTGGTGCCTGGCGGCCATGACATGGTTGAAATTTCGAATGGAAGGTATGACGTCAAGCCATCCTCATACAAAACGATCTTGGCTTCTGGGTATGAGTCCAGCAGTATTTTTTCCGATGGCCGGTTAACGAAGCAGGCCCAGATTTCAACCGCGGAACTCGCGTCGATGCCAATTGTGTCTCGGATCAGACGATGGATCCGGAAAATTTGCAGTTGCCCATATTTACGCTCGGACGTCAGAAGGTCGTATGCCCATATGATCCGTTTCCAGGTCCATACTGTAGACGCAAGTTCAGCAAGACCGGTCTTGAAATGCTCGGAAACGCCGGCCGTTTCATAGAGCAGAAGGTAATCCTCATGCTCCTCACCCGCCGGGAAGCTTCCATCCATTGTTGACTGGCGAAGAGAGGCAACCAGGCTGAGCAATTGCCAGCTGCCAAAGACGCAGCATATTCGAACTGGCAATTTAAGGTCTCCAGATAGGATGGAAATAACGCCGCATGTTCCGCGATCTCAACCGCAAAATTGCTTCATGTCCGAAGACCGTGTGTGGCTCGGGGCGTTTCGCCAGCTTCATAATACTGCCCGTCGTCGACCGGAAAATATCTTGCAGATATTGGCGTCCAACGCCCGAGACAGGCTGGAGTTCCGCGCAATAAGCAGGCGAATTCAGTTCAATTGAGCGGCAGAGACCTGAGATCCCTAAACATCAGGCGGCGGCAGACCGCTCATGCGGCTCGATCTTGCCGCTTCGGTTCCTGTCGGCACCAAGAGCGCGAATTCTCCCGGTTTTCGGGAAGGTCGTTGCCCGGGAAAGCGGGTTTCACTTCCATCTTTCAAAAGTAAGCTCCAGCCATGAACCGGAGCTTGATGATGACAGAGGCGGAAACCAGAATGTTTAACACGCTTGATGTGCCAGCCGGTCCGGTGCGCTGGCCCGGGATTCCGGCCGACCTGCCAAGGTATGGCGCGTGTGGCCGCACCTGCGCATCATGCCCGATGCGAAGCCCGCACTGCTCCTCGAACGCCCTTGATGCCGAAGCTTCGGCGCAACTTTCCCGGTGAGCAGGCGATGGGCGGCGCCGGAAAATGCGCCGCCTGTCGGAAGGGTTGCCCGCGATCAGGCCGCGAGCCAGGCCCGGGTGAAGTCCTGCTCATAGGCCTGATGCATCTGGTAACCCATCAAGGCAGGTTTCATATGGCAGAACAGCTTTCGCCAGTAGGGCTGAACGATGATGCCGGAATCCTGCAGCATGACCTGCAGTTCCTTCATCACCGCACGGCGCTGCTCCGGATCGGCGATGGCGTTGGCCTTGTGGACCTTGGCATCGAAGTCGGGATCGGCGAACCCTGTCTCGTTCCATGCCGAACCGGTCTGGTAGGCAAGCGCATAGGTCTGGATGCCGAGGGGTCGGGCGTTCCAATTGGTGGTCGCGAAGGGATACTTCGTCCAGTCGTTCCAGAATGCCGATTCCGGGATGACAGTGCGTTTCACCTTGAAGCCCGCGTCGCGCATCTGCTGGGCGACGGCATCGGAGCTTTCCTTGCGGTAATCGGCTTCGACCGAGATCAGATCAAATTCGAAATCGAGCTGGCCGGCTTCCTCGAGCAATGCCCTGGCCCGGACCGGATCACGTTTGATCGGCGGCAAGTCGGCGTGTTCGGGATGCATCGGTCCGACATGATCGTTCTGCGCGACGATACCCATGCCGTCGGCGCCCAGTTGCAGCACCGCTTCGTTGTCGACCGCAAGCTGTATGGCGTTGCGCACGCGCTTGTCGTCATAGGGTTTGGCGTTGACGTTGCAGCGCGAGACCAGGGTGGCGGCAGTGACGATCTCGCTTTTCTTCAGGCCCAGCCTGTCGAGCATGGCGACGTCATAGGACTGCGTCTGCCCATTCAGGTCGATCTCACCGGATTCGAATGCGGAGACGGTGGCGGCCGAGTCGGTGCCGTAGTCGGTCCAGTCGATGCCCTCGAGGAACACCTCGCCGCCCCACCACGACCCGTCCGGCCGCTTGCGCACCGAGGCAGCAACGCCGACATCGAGTCTTTTAAGCTCGAACGGGCCCGTGCAAGCGGGGTTGGCCGACAGTGGCGCCGCCTTCGGATTGAATGTGTGGTGGACGATCAATGCCGGATAGTCTGTCATCGCTGGGATGATGGTGATGTCGGGCTGAGACAGTTTCAGGACCACGGTGTGGCCGTCGCGAACCTCGATGGCACCAGTGCGCGCCACCTTGGTGTCGGGATCGATCAGCGCGGTCATGCGCCCGGCCATCGAGTTGCCGGCGGCATCCTTCTCGCACCAGCGCGTGATGTTGAAGGCAACATCCGTGGCGGTGAAATCGTCGCCGTTCGACCATTTCACCCCCGGGCGCACCTTGAGCACATATTCCGTCGCGTCCGCATTGATCTCCCAGCTCTGCAGCAGCACCGGCTCGAAGGTGAAATCCGGCTTCCAGCGCACCAGCGGTTCGAGAAACTGCATGGCGATGTTGCCCATCTGCGAAACCTTGAACTTGCGCGGGTCTTCCAGCTCCATCACCTGCATGGCAACACGCACCACGCCGCCCTTCCTGGGTTGGACGGCTTCCTCGGCTCGCGCCGGGACCGGCTGACCGATGAGCCCGTAGGCAATCGCCGTGCTGGCGCCGAAGGCGCTGGCCAGCGCCAGGAACTCGCGGCGGCCAAGCGCGCCGCTCTTCGCGCCTTTCGCAAATGTGCCGATCGCGGGATGAAGAGGTCTGGATGTCATATCGGTTCTCCCATTGTTGATTTTACGCCCAAATTCGGTGGAATGCCCTTGCCGCGTCGTTGCTGGGCGCTGATTTCTACAGGACGCAGCCGATGGCGGCGGGGCCGCGACGGCGAGGGGAAGGCAAGATGAATCTTCTGACGGCGATGCGGGTGTTCGATCGGGTTTGCCTGCTGGGCAGCCTGTCGGCGGCGGCGCGCGATCTCAACATGTCGACGACGGCCGTCAGCCGTACCATCAAGGAACTGGAAGACGACCTTGGCGTCCGGCTCATCAATCGCACCACAAGGCGTCTCAGCCTCACCGAGGCGGGCCGCGACTATGCTCCGCGTGCGCGCAGCCTGCTCGACGACATATCCGAACTGCAGGATTCGACGCGCGGCCTGCACAAGGAGACGCGCGGCCTGATCCGGGTTTCCTGCTCCAATGTTCTGGGCCACACGCGCATAACCAAGTTGGTGCCGAAATTCCTCGAAGAAAACCCGCTCACCACGATCGAGTTCGACCTCACCGCCCGTTATGTCGTCGGCATTGTCGAGGAAGGCTACGATGTGGCCATCCGCTTCGGCGGTCAGGCGGATTCCGCCCTGATTGCCCGCCGGCTTGGTGAAGTCCGCAATTATGTCTGCGCCACGCCCGATTATTGGGATGCAAACGGCCGTCCGGTCCACCCGGATGAGCTGGCAAGCCATTCCTGCGTGCTGAGCAATTTCGCCAAGCGCCTTGGCACATGGCCTTTCATCGGACCCGACGGCCCTTTCGATGCGGCTGTCGGCGGGCGCATCTCGACCAACAGCGTCGAGGCCGCCTACCAGATGACTACCGCCGGTTTCGGCATCGGCAACCTGCCCAGCCTGCTGGTCGACGCTGCAATCAGGGACGGCCGGCTGGAAGTGCAACTCGATGAGTTTCGCCCCGGCTCCAGCCCGATCTACGCGCTCTATCCGCACCGCACCTATATTGCGGCCAAGGTGCGCGCGTTCGTCGATTTCCTGATCCGCGAACTGTCGGCCGACTTCACCGCCTGAAATGCTGCCCGATTGTCCATGGCCAACGCCGCCAGGGGCCTGGCGCGAACGCCAGGCCCCCTCTGCCCCCGTCGCCCGACGCGGCAGCGTCATTTCCACCAGGCGGTGGTGTCGTACATCGGTCCCGGCTCCTCGAAGAGCTTTTCGTATTTGCACAGTGCCGGCGTCTTGCCGAGCGGCACCGAAACGCCGTCCCTGAACGCCCATTCGCCACGTTGCGTCGTATCGGCCCGCACATAGCTGGACAGCGCAAAGGCCCGGTCGTGCTGCGATTTGTTGGGCGAGGAGCCGTGCACGGTAAGCAGCCCCCATAAAGCAAGGTCGCCCGGCTCCAGCACCAGCGGAACGATGGTCGCCGGGTCGATGCCGACTTTGCGCAACTCTTCTTCGGCGGTCAGGCCCTTCATCAGCTCGGCGGTTCCCTCATCCGACAGGCCGAGATAGCCGAGCTTGTGGCTGCCGGGCACGACCTGAAGGCAGCCATTGTCCAGCGTCGCCCGATCGACCGCGAGGCCTGTTGTCACGGTGGCGTCGGCGACATTGTCGAAGGCGGCCTGGTTACGGAAGCGCAGATCCTGGTGGAAGCGATAACCCGTGACATTGGCGCCGGGCGGCTTCCAGTGCAGCTGTTGGGCGATCTGCCTTATGTCACGGCCGATCAGGCCCTCGAGCAGCTTCAGATAGTCGGGATTGCGGCGGAATTCTTCAAAATAGGAATTGATCCAGGAAAACCAGTAAGCCTGCAGCACATAGCGTTGGCCAAAGTCCGATTCAGGCAGGATCTGGAAATTCAGGTTGCCGTGCCGGAAGGTGGCGTGATGCTTGAGGCCTTCGGCATAGACCGCATCGGTTTCCTTCTTCAGCCGGATCATCTCGTCGCCGTCGACGAATTGTCGAACGACCGCGTATCCTTCCTCGCGGTACTGCTCCACCGCCTCGCGTGCCTGCCTGTCCGTCAGCATGTCCGTGACAACCCCTGTCTGTGATCCGTGTCGATCGTAACGAAGGGGTTGCCGGCGATAAGCCATCGATTTTGGCATCGACTTTCCCGATTATCGGGAAATTGAGCGGGGCGTCAAAGGTGGATTGGTCGCAATCGGCTGGTCAGATACGTGCTGCGCCGGCAGGCCCTAAAAATAGGTCCGCGGCGCGACAAGGTTCTTCTGCTGGCGAACATAAAAACAATAGAAGCCGAACGCTGCGGCAAACCACATGAAGGCCTCGCCCATGGCCAGCCGGTTGTTGGAATTGGTGAGGATGGTTAGGGCGAAGAAGACCAGTGTGGAGATGTAGCAGGACCATGCGGCCGGAGCGACGAGCTTGGCTCGCATGGCCAGCAGAACCTGCCTGGCCGACCAGGTGTAGAGAAAGGCAAAGAACGCCAGTCCGACCACCCCATAACGCACGGCAATCTCCAGATAACCATTGTGGAAGACATTGAAGATCATGGGATGATAGGTTCTGTTCTGCCATTCGGTCAGCCAGCTGGAACTGGCTCCGAAGATCGGGTGGCGCTTCCAGATATTGATCGCATCCGCCCACAGCATCAGCCTTTCCTTGGCTGCAAGCGGAACCGCGTCGCTCGCGATGGCGCGGTCGAAGGCGGGGAGGACCCCATGCCTGAACACATCCGGAACCAAGGTTTTGACGAATGCCATGGTATCGTCGGCGGTGGACGAGAAGATGTTGTGTGCCGCGACAATGCCGGCCGCCACGATCACCAGCACGCCACCCGAAACCAACAGTTCGCGGCGATGGCCTCTCGCCAGGGTCATGACCGCCAACAAGAGCAGAGCGAGCGCAAGCGCAAGCCACACTCCCTTTGAGCGCATCTCGATGATATTGACGAGGGCAAGCAGCAGGACGGCTGTCGACAGGGCCCAATGCAGGTTCTTGGTTGCTTTTCCGAGGTCCGTTCTCTGCGCCGAGTAGGCCATGAATTGCAGCGTGCAGAGGAAGATGAAACCGGCCGCCACCGACGCGTGGATGGGATTGTTGAAAAGCCACGGGGCAGGTTGGACGCCTTGAAACATGTCCGAATAGAAGGTGTCCGCCGCTAGGAAGACGAGACTGAGGATCATGAACCAGAGCACGAGCCGTGCGGGCTGCCTGACAAACAGCAGAAACGCGAAGCCGGTCGTCGCGTAGAACAGCGGAAACATGTAAATGCCTTCGGCGCCACCCAACTGGTGGGTGCCGAAATAGACGATCGCCAGTCGGATGAAGACGTAGAGCGACCAGCCCAGACACAGGAAGCCGACCCAACCGATCAGCGGTTTGCTGTAGGTCCACAAATCCACTCTGAACCAGCGGATGACCGCGACCAGGGCCAGCGCCAGGCCCGCATAGCGGTAGGTGTCGGCCTCGCGCCACACCGCGGAGACCAAAGCGAGAATGGCGAGTGCCGCAAGCAACAGAAGCAAGGTGTGGCGCGGCGCGTTGTCCTTGGCATCATCCAGGGCATCTCGCGGCAGAGGGGGCGGCAGCAGGACGTGATGCAGGCGGCGCAGTTCGTCGCTGGCCCGTAACACCCCGGCACGTAGCCGGCTCGGCCCGCCCAGCCTTGCGGATTTGTAGCTTCCCGAGGGACCGGCTATGCCCGAGATCCCACTGCTGGCGGCGAAGCCAAGCACGTTTTGGCGGACCGAATAGACTTTCAGGCCAGTATCCCAAAAGCGCTCGAGCGCGACGTCCCATGGCATTTTCATTACGACGAGCGCCGACAACAGACCCTGCGCGCCCTCTCGCGTCACCAGATAGGCGGCGGCCGAGCCTTGCGGGCCATGCAGCGCACGACCGATCTCATCGCCTTCCGCCGTCTCGACCGCGCGCATGAAGAAGCTCATGCGATGGTTGGTCAGCTTGATGACATCGAAATCCGGCACCGCCGCGATGATGGCCTCGATGCGCCGCATGG
>NZ_RZTF01000241.1:0-1077 GCF_004023175.1 Mesorhizobium sp. M7A.F.Ca.MR.362.00.0.0 | reverse complement strand
GTGCTTTCGCTGAAGAGGACGTCGTCCTCGACAATCAGGCCATGGGCGCTGCCACCGGCCAGGAACGTTTCCAGCGCCCGGATATGGCTGCGGTAACAGGCATATTCGCCCGAAAGGATGTCGCGCCCGCTCAGCTTGCGCGCGGCTGGAAGATCGATCTCCGTCCAGTCTTTTTCAGCAAGCGCCCGACCGTCGACGGCGGCAATGCGCTGCAAGGTCAGTCCCGCCGCTTCGGCGCTGGCGAGCAATTCGCTCCAGCGCTGGGTCTCGCGATCGAGGTTGATGGCGAAGATAGGGAGGTTCATTGAAGTTCCATGTTGAGCCGCCACCCACCTGGTCGACCTATGTATGGAAAGAAGGAGATGTTCAAGGCGACACTTTACAGATCATGTGCAAGACCCGAATTTGCCGCGATGCCTCTTGCTCATCTGCGCTTACGACACCGTCGAATCATGAGCTGATCGGCTTCATGGAAGATCGCAAAGGTACTCTCGGGTCCCATGTGCCCAAAAGGGAATAGAACGGCATGGCCGGGCAGCTTCTTTAGACCTCGGATAGGTTTTGTCGGTATTTATCGGAAAAAAGGAGCCGAAGTCATGACCGACATCTGGCACTCACTCCTCGCCAACCTTGCCCTGGTCTCCATCCTCGTGGTCGCCTGGGACCTTGTGGCGGATTTCACCGGGCGTCTCTCGCGGCGGATGCAGTCGCTGCTTCTCGGCGTGGTCATGTGCGTGGGCGCGATCATTTCCATGGCGACGGCCCTGTCCGTCTCCGGCTTCGTCGTCGATCTGCGCGCCGCCTTCATTGCTGCTGCCGCGTTCTTTGGCGGATGGCCGGCAATGCTCATCGCCACGTTCGGCTCCATTGTTTATCGCATCCATCTCGGCGGACAGGGTGCGGGTGCTGGTGTCATGGGTATCCTCATCACCGCAATCGTCGGCATTGCGTGGCACCACATCGTCGCGGCCCGATCGCGCACCATGTACGACATATTCGGTCTGGGCGTAACGGTCGCTCTCGCCGGGCTGATCACGCTCCTGGTCATCCCGGCGCAAGCCGTCACGGGCCTTGTGC
>NZ_RZTF01000240.1:1318-10020 GCF_004023175.1 Mesorhizobium sp. M7A.F.Ca.MR.362.00.0.0 | reverse complement strand
GTGAAGGGCGAGGACATCAGCTATCCCGGCGGCAGCGGCGAGATGAAGGGCTACCTGGTCAAGCCGGCGGACAAGGCGGGCAAGCTTGGGACGGTGATCGTCGTGCATGAGAACAGGGGGCTCAACCCGCATATCCGCGATGTGGCGCGACGCGTGGCGCTGGAGGGGTTCGTGGCGCTGGCGCCGGATTTTCTGTCGCCGCTCGGCGGAACGCCGACCGATGAAGACAAGGCGCGCGACATGTTCGCCAAGCTCGATCCGGCGCAGACCATCGCCAACGGTGTCGCGACCGTCGCTTTCCTCAAGAGCGACAAGGACGGCAACGGCAAGGTCGGCGCCATCGGCTTCTGCTGGGGTGGCGGCACGGTCAACATGCTGGCCATCAACGCGCCCGATCTCAGTGCCGGCGTTGCCTATTACGGCATGCAGCCGAAGGCCGCCGATGTATCCAAGATCAAGGCGGCCTTGCTGCTGCACTATGGCGGACTGGACGAGCGCATCAATGCCGGCATCGACGCCTTCAAGAAGGAACTCGACGCGGCGCATGTCGAATACACGGTCTATGTCTATGAAGGCGCCAACCACGCCTTCAACAATGACACGTCGGCAGCGCGCTACGACAAGAAGGCGGCGGACCTCGCCTGGGGCAGAACGATCGCCTTCCTCAAGCAGAAACTGGCATAGGGGCGTTCGTCTAATCCGTGTTCGCCGGCTTGTGGAAGGCGACGCCGGCGACCACCAGCGCAATGCCGAGGCAATCGGTAAAACTTGGCATCTGGCGCAGCACGACGACGCCGATCAGCGTCGCGGTGACGGGCAGCAGCGACAGCATCAGCGCGAAGCTGGCGCGTGGCAGCCGCGACATGGCGAGCTGGTCGCAGATGTAGGGAATGACAGAGGAGCAGATGCCGACGCCGATGGCGGCGAACAGCAGCGGCAGTGAGAAAAAGGCCGGCAGCGCATCGGTGAGGCCGATCGGCAGCACGACGATGAAGGCGATCGCCATGGCGGCACCCAGGCCGGCAATGCCGCCGCCGGCGCCCGAAGCGGCGACGCGGTGGCCGAGCACGATGTAGCCGACAAACAGCGCGCCGTTGAGGAAGGCCCAGAACAGCCCGATGGGGTCATCGGACCATCTGACATCGATGAGCAGCAAGGTGCCGGCGACGGCGACGGCAAGTGCGGCAAGATTGCGCGGGCTTCTGAGGCCGATCGCCGCGACGCCGATGGTGCCGACGAATTCGATCGCCGCCACCAGCGAGATCGGCAGGCGGTCGAGCGCCAGGTAGAACGAACAGTTCATCACCGCCAGGCAGGCGCCGAAGGCCAGCAACAGCAGCCGCGTCGAGCGATCGGCGCGGGCGAAGCTTCGCCATGGGCGGGTCAGCGGCGCGAAGATGAGTGCTGCCGTGGCGATGCGCAGCCATGCCATGCCGAGCACGCCGACATGCGGGAAAAGCAGCACGGCGAAAGCCGGCCCGAGATAGTGGAAGACCGCGCTGATGCCGAACCAGACATGCGGCGGCAGTTTTTCCGTCAGCCTGGCCAGGGTGGGGTTGCCGGGGGCAGGATCTGCCGTAAGAGCTTGCGTTTGATCATCCACCGGATCAGTATCGCAGGCATATTTGCCGGTTTATATGAGTGATGATGGGCTCGTCTGGCGAGATTTCTCTCGGAAGCAAGGAATTTCCCATGAAGCGCCTTCGAACTGAAAGTGTCGACCTGGATGCCGCGGATATGAAGATCCTGCGTCTGCTGGAAAAGGACGCGCGCACCAGCACGGCGGAACTGGCACGCTCGGTCGGCCTGTCGGCGCCGAGCGTGGCCGAGCGCATCAAGCGGCTGCAGGAAAGCGGCGTCATCGAGGCCTATTCGGTCAGGATCAACCCGGCGACACTCGGCCTGCCGCTGTCGGCGTGGCTGCGCATCCGGCCGGTGCCGGGGCAACTGGCCCTCGTGGCCGAGATCATCCGCGAACTGCCGGAGATCGTGCAATGCGACCGGGTGACCGGAGAGGATTGTTTCGTCGCGCTGGCGCATGTCGGCTCGGTGGCCGAACTCGAGCGGGTGATCGACCGCATCATTCCTTATGCGATGACCAATACGGCGATCATCCAGTCGTCGCCGGTGGTGGCGCGCTCGGCGCTGGGAGCGTTGAGGCGCCAGGCTTGACCTACGGGAGAGGAACCTATGCGTGGCCGCGCTTCATGCGCGCCTGCTTCAGGATGGCACGCCACCGGATCATGTCGAAAGGGATCGGCTCGTTGTTGTTGGCGATGTGGAAGATCTCGTTGTTGACGTTCTTGAGTGAGCGCCAGAAATCGTAGTCGGTGATGCGCGGATCGGCAGCCAGCCTGTCCACCTCGACCTTGATGTCGGTTTTCATGCACTTTCCTCGAACCGGCGCCGCGCCGCCCGTGTCGCTACCTCGATGCGGATCGTTTTCGACCGACCCGCTGAGTCGCGCAACGGCTCAGATGGCTTGTTCCCGTTAAAACCTTGGTAAGGTTAACGAGGGCGCCGTGCCGCTTCAAGCGCCGCCGCCGGCCAATGGGAGGGTTCCGCGATTTTAGATTGCGGG
Organism: Mesorhizobium sp. M7A.F.Ca.MR.362.00.0.0; assembly: GCF_004023175.1. Taxonomy (NCBI): domain Bacteria; kingdom Pseudomonadati; phylum Pseudomonadota; class Alphaproteobacteria; order Hyphomicrobiales; family Phyllobacteriaceae; genus Mesorhizobium; species Mesorhizobium sp. M7A.F.Ca.MR.362.00.0.0. Next base: position 7,439 of record NZ_RZTF01000240.1, on the reverse strand, counting down.
TGTGGCTTTGAAGCCGGGAACGAGAAGGTGTGGGCTTTGCCCTATTTGCGTTTGATGCCGATCGAACGGCCGGCCCGTTCCGGCATCGGCAGTGCCGAATGGGCGGCGCGCATGGCTTCGACCCTGGCCAGCACATCGGCGGGGAAGGGCGCCACCTTCGGCCCGGACATGTCGACATGCAGCGACAGCGATTCGGACGTCGCGGCCAGCCAGCCGTCGACATGGCGGATTTCCTGATAGGCCCTTAGCCGCTTGTCGTCGTGGTCGATGAGCTGGAAGGAGACCGTGACCTTGTGCTCGAGGTGCAGTTCCTGCACGTAGCAGACATGGACTTCGGCCGTGTAGATGGTGAGGCGACGATCCCTGGCATAGTTCGGTCCCATGCCCATTGCCTCGAAGGCATCGTCCGAGCAGCGGTCGAACAGCACGTTGTAATAGGCCATGTTGAGATGGCCGTTATAGTCAATCCAGTCCTTCTCGATGTCCATGGGTTTCGAGACGAAGGGAGTGGGGATGGGCATCGAAACTTCCTTGTTCTGGCGCTGGACAGAGCGTGGCGGGTAAGACTACGCATCCATAATCGCATAACAAGCGTGGACGCTGGTCCATTCGCGGAGGAATTCATGGCTCTGAGCGACCTCAACCCGGTCGAACGCAACGAGGAAGGCATCGCAGCGGTGCTCGGCATCCTCAAGCAACAGCTTGGCGAGCGATTCCAGACCGGCCAGGCGATCCGCTCGCAGCATGCGCACACCACCACCTATATTCCGACGCAGGCGCCTGACGGCGTCGCCTTTCCCGAGACGACGGCCGAGGTGCAGGAGATCGTGCGCGCCTGCGCCGCGCACCGCGTGCCGGTGATCGCCTTCGGCGTCGGCTCTTCGCTGGAAGGCCATACCAACGCGCCGGGCGGCGGCATATCGGTCGACACGTCGCGCATGAACCGTATCCTGGCGGTCAATCCGCAGGATCTCGACTGCACGGTCGAACCCGGCGTCACCCGCGAGGATTTGAACCGGCATCTGCGCGACACCGGACTGTTCTTTCCGATCGACCCCGGCGCCAATGCCTCGCTGGGCGGCATGGCCGCGACGCGGGCCTCCGGCACCAATGCGGTGCGCTACGGCACGATGCGCGAGAACGTGCTGGCGCTGACCGCCGTCATGGCCGACGGCGAGACGGTGACGACCGGCAAGCGGGCGAAAAAGAGCTCGGCCGGCTATGATCTGACGCGGCTGCTGGTCGGCTCGGAAGGCACGCTCGGCATCATCACCTCGCTGACCTTGAAGCTGCAAGGCATCCCGCAGGCGATCTCCGGCGGCGTCTGCCCGTTTCCGAGCGTCGAGGCGGCCTGCAACGCTGTCATCGCGACGATCCAGATGGGCATCCCGGTGGCGCGCATCGAACTGGTCAACGCGCTGCAGATGCGGGCGATGAAGAATTATTCCAAGCTCGACTATCCCGAGAGCCCGTGCCTGTTCGTCGAGTTTCATGGTAGCGATGCCGGTGTTGCCGAACAGGCCGAGACCTTTGGCATGATCGCGGAAGAGAATGGCGGCGGGCCGTTCCTGTGGACCAGCGTCGCCGAGGAGCGCACCAAACTGTGGAAGGCCAGGCATGACGCCTACTGGTCGTCGCTGACACTGCGGCCGGGCGCCAAGGGGCTGTCGACCGATGTCTGCGTGCCGATCTCGCGCTTTGCCGAATGCGTCATGGAAACCGAAGCCGACATAGAAGAGATGGGTCTGATCGCGCCGATCGTCGGCCACGCCGGCGACGGCAATTTTCACGTGCTGGTGCTGATGGATGTCAACGATCCCAGGGAGATCGCGTTGTCGGAAAAGTTCGTCGCGCGGCTCAACATGCGGGCGATCGCCATGGACGGCACCTGCACCGGCGAGCACGGCATCGGCCAGGGCAAGATCGGTTTCCTGCGCCATGAGCTAGGCCACGGCGTCGACATCATGCGCACCATCAAGCACGCGCTGGATCCGCTTGATATCATGAACCCTGGCAAGATCTTGCCGACGGCGGGGAAATAGAGGAGTGGCCTCAAGCGAGACACTGCTGCCGATCGACGTGCCGCCATCGTCCGCCGGCGCGCCTTTGCCTCATGTCTTCGCCGATGAGCGCAGGCTGCTCGTTGCTTACGTCGCCCACAGACCGGATCCAAAATTCGACGGCACGAATCCACGCTCGATCTCGTCTGTGACCGGCGATCAATCGATCGTAATCCTAACGGCAGAACCCTATCTGGCGTTGCAATTCGGCCCGTCGAACGACGAAGCCATCAGCGGGCACCGTCTCTATGGACTTGGGCTGCAGCCTTATTCCGCGTTCGAAGTTCTCAATTCTACCTGGATCTCCTCCTTCGAAAAGGTAAATCGGGTTCATACGTCCCATACACCGGAGCTGTTTTCCGGTTATCAGCACTTTGTACTCACGTTCCACGATTCGACGCTGGAATTCATCACCGAGAACTTTTCGGCCAGCCTTCATCAGGGGGCGGTACTGCCGGCGCTGATGGAAAGTGTCTGTCATGCTGTTCCCACGCGCCGTGTCAAGCCAACGGGATTTTTCTCACGGCTTTTGGGGCGTGGTTGATCACCGGGATTTCCCTGTACCTTGATCGAACCGTCGTTTGGACGCAGACTTCGGCCTGGGACGAGCGGAAGAGGCAAGCTCCACCAACGGAGGAACGACTTCATGGCGATTTCACGCAAGGAAGCGGCGCGTGCGCTGAGCGCTGACGAACAGGAACTGGTGGAGAAGTCGCACCACCCGGCGGTGCAGGAGCTTTCCGACGCCGATCTTGCCGGCCTGGTCAAGCTGTTGCGGGAGCGGCGCGACAAGGCGCAGACCCAAGCACACCGCCGCCGGCGTGAGATACGCGGCAAGGGAGCGCCGAAAGGCGCCGCGCCCTCAAAGTCCGATGGCGGTTCGCAGACAAAGCTTGCGGTGCTGGCCATGACCATGCGGCGGCTGAATGGCGAGGCCGAGCGGCGCCGGCAGCTGGCGGCCAGCGTTTCGCTGATCGAAAACGCGCGCAAGGTATTTGTCATGAAGCAAGGGGCGACGCCGGAAGGCCCTGCTTTCAATTCGCGCACCGCGCGCAAGGGGATGCGGTCGGTGGCAAACCAGAGGGCGCAAGACCTCGTCCGACCGATGGAGCTTGGCCGGCAGCGCAAGGCGGCCAAAGTGGCGCAAGCAAAGCGCGACGCACGCTGAGGGTTCTGACAATCGCCGGGTGAAATCGTTGGGACGCCGGCCTGACGTGCGGTCGCAGGCGTCTTCTATGCGCCCTCAACAAGGGTTTGCAGCATGGGGCGGGTTGGCGCGAAGAACGTCGTGCCGGTGTGCGGCGTCGAGAAATCGAGCAGCCGGTCGTAAGCGCCCGGCGGCTCACCGATGTACATTCGCTGCAGCATCTTCTCGATCACCCAGAGATACCTGCTGTAGCCGATAAAATAGGTGCCGAACTCCTTTTGCCCCGGCCTGCCGAACGGCATGTTGTCGCGCAAAATGTCGTACTCGTTGCCATCGGCATCCTCGATGGTGGCCAGCGACTTGTGCGATTTGCGCGGTGCGTCGTCATCATCGATTTCGATGTTGTCGATCTTGGTGCGGCCGATGATCGCTTCCTGCTCGGGCGTCGGAATGCGCCCCCATGCCTGGAGATCGTGCAGGTACTTCTGGACGACGACATAGCTGCCGCCGGCGAAGTCGGCGTCCTCATCACCGACGAGTGCCGAGGCCGGAAGGTCCAGCCCGGTCGGGTTGGCCGTGCCGTCGACGAAGCCGAGCAGGTCACGCGCATCGAAGTACCGAAAGCCGGAAACCTCGTCGACGACGTTCACGGCATCACCGAGATTGTCGAGCAGAATGCGCTCGAACTCGAAGCACATATCGGGCCGCTCGGAGCGGATGTGGAAGAGAAGATCGCCGGCGGTCGAAGGCGCCGAATGAACGGCACCCTTGATCGGCGCAAACGGTTTCAGTTCCAGCGGTCGCCGATCTGGGGAAAGACGATCCCAGAGATCGCGGCCGATGCCGGCAATGCACGAAAGCCGCCCGGAAAGATCGCGGAACCCGACGGTTTTGACGAGATCATCGAGGCCGCCGAGCACGGAGGCTATCTTGGCGAGCGCGGTCTGACCGCTGGCGACGGTGACGACAAGAAAGACCGCCGAAAGCGACAGCGGGGCGTCGACACTTTGCGCATCGATCGGCACGCGATCCCAGTTCTTTCCAGACATCCGAATTCTCCGCTTCGCCGGGATTTGTTTCAGATCGCCCGATATCACGCAACTGCGGATGAGACATCGCGCAACACTGGATGAATTGCCTCTTTATCGACACGCGGATGCGGGTAGAGTGCGGCAGAATTTCAATCAACCCATTCGGAGCTGATGCTCGCTCGCCTGTTCGTGATCTTCGGTGGCCTTTTTGTGCTGGTGCTGTGTGCGGCGCTGGTGGTGCCGTATTTTATCGACTGGACCGGCTACCGCGCCCAATTCGAGCGCGAGGCCAGCGCCATCCTCGGCCGCAAGGTGACCGTGCAGGGCGACGCCACGGCAAGGCTGTTGCCGTTTCCCTCGGTGACCTTCTCGAACGTCGCGGTCGCCGGCGGCCCCAATGGCCAGCCGGCCATGACCGTCGAGACGTTTTCGATGGATGCGGAACTGGCGCCCTTCCTGCGCGGCGAAGTGCTGATCTTCGATATGCGGCTGGTGCGGCCGAAAGCGACCATCGATATCGCCAATGACGGCACCGTCGACTGGGCGATGCGGCCGTCCTCTCCCTTCGACCTCAATCAGATCTCGATCGAGAAGCTGACGGTGACGGAAGGGCAGATCGAACTGCGCCATGCCGCCGGCGGGCGCAGCCACCTGTTTTCCGAGATCAATTCGACCATCTCGGCCAAGTCTCTGGCCGGGCCATGGCGCATGGACGGCACGCTGCGGCTCGACGGTCTTCGCACCACGGTCACTGCCTCCACCGGCAAGGCCGAAGGCAACGGGCAGATGCGGCTTCGGCTGAAGGCCGATCCGGACGCCTATCCGCTGGTCATCGAAACCGACGGCAATGCCGGCATCGTCAATGGCGCTGCCGCCTATTCCGGCCAGTTCAAGATCTCCGGTGCCGACAAGAACAGCGCCGAGCTGCGCGGCACCGATGGCGAGACGGTGAGGGTTTCCGCCGGCAAGCCCGATCCGGGCTTTCGGCTGAACGGCAAATTTTCGCTCGACCACCAGAAACTCGGCGTCGACGAATTCCGCTTCGAGACCGGGCCGCTCGACAACCCCTACACCGCCGACGGCAAGGCTTCTGTCGATCTCGGGCTGAAGCCGAGTTTCGCCATCGAGGCCAATGGCGCGCAGGTGCAGTTCGACGAGGCGGTGGGCGCCGAAGCCGGCGCCGGTCTGACGCTGGATCAGCGCATCGCGGCGTTTGAGCAGGCGCTGCTCGACATGCCGAGGCCGACCATTCCCGGCACTGTCGAGGTCAAGCTGCCGGCGGTGGTGGTCGGCGACACCACGGTGCGCGACGTGCATCTTTCCGCCGAGCCGGTCGATGGCGGCTGGTCGGTGAAATCGCTTGCCGCGACCTTGCCCGGCCGCACCAAGCTGGAAGCCGATGGCATGCTCGTGCTCAATTTGGAGGGTCATTTCGGCTTCAACGGCTCGCTGCTGCTGGCCGTGGCGCAACCCTCCGGCTTTGCCGCCTGGCTGTCGAAGGATGTCGACGAGGCGATCCGCCGTCTCCCTGCCGCCGGCTTCAAGGCCAAGGTCGACCTCTCGCAGAAGCGCCAGGCCTTCAGCGATCTCGAATTGATCCTGGGCAAGGCGAAGTTTTCCGGCCGCATCGATTCCAGCCAGCCCGACGATGCCAAGCCCTCAGTGCTGATGCGTCTCGAAGGGGGCGACCTCGATGTCGACGGGCTGGCGGCCTTCGCCTCGATCTTCGTCAGCGACAAGGGCGCCAATCGCTTTGCCGACCGCGACCTCGATTTCCAGATCAAGGCAGGGCCGGTCAACGCTGGCGGGTTGACCGCGGATACCGTCGACACGGCGCTCAGGCTGCGCGACGGACTGCTCGAAAGCGACCGGCTGTCGGTGGG
>NZ_RZTF01000240.1:0-1308 GCF_004023175.1 Mesorhizobium sp. M7A.F.Ca.MR.362.00.0.0 | reverse complement strand
CCCGACCGGCAAGCTCGATGCATCGGTGGTTGCCGTCGATCTGAAGCCGCTGATCGACGTCGCCGCCCGGCATTATCCCGACAGCGCCGTGCTCAAGGGACTGGCGAGCCGTGCCGCAGCCTATCCCGAGCTGTTCCAGGATGCGCGTGTCGACCTCGTGGCGAGTGCGGCCGACAATGGCGACGGCACCACGGGCCTGGCGGTGAGCGGACAAGGCAAGGCCGGCGGCTCGGCCTTTTCCGCATCGCTGTCGGGAAAGGGGGCGGTGGACAAGCTTCTCGAAGCGCCGGTGGCGCTTACCTTCAATGCCAAAAACCCTGATGCCACCACGCTGCTGGCCCTCTACGGCCTGCCGGCACTGCCGCTCGGCATGCTGGGCGAGGCGAGCACCGACATTCAGGCCAAGGGTACGCTCGGCGGCGGCCTGACGACGAATTTCAGCCTTGCCGGCAACGACTTCAAGGCGGGTTTCGAGGGGACGATCGCCGATACGCCGCAAGGCTTCGCCGCCAAGGGCAAGCTCAGCCTCGATGCCGCCGACATCGAGCCATGGCTGATGACGACAGGTATCGGCCTGCCGGGCATGGGGGCGGGCATGTCGACGTCGTTTTCGGCACAGGGCGACTATGGCAACGGCCTGCTGGTGCTGGACGAACTCAACGGCGCCATCAACGAAGCGGCGGTGTCCGGCGACGTCAATATCGATGTAAAGGAGGGGGTCGACGGCAAGGCCGGCGTGCCGCATCTGGCCGGGGCGCTGATGCTCGACGAACTCGACCTCGATCCGATTGCGGTGGCGCTGTTCGGCGATTCCGCCTTTCTTGCCGACAAGGAAGAAACCAATAAGGGTGGCGTGTGGCCGGCGACACCGTTCAGCCAGAAATCCAACCTGCCGTTCACCGCCGACCTAGACCTGACGACGGCAGCGCTCGCCGCCGGTCGGTTCGCCACCGCCTATGATGCCGCCTTTTCGCTCAGGCTCGACCAGGAAGGCATCCGCGTTTCGGATTTGAAGGCGAAATTGCTGGGCGGGGCGCTCACCGGCCTGTTCGAACTGAAGAACAATGACGGCACCGGCCTGTTCTCTGGCCAGATGAAACTGGCGGGCGCCGATCTGGCGACCGTGCTGCCGGATGCCGGCATCAGCGGCATCGGCGATTTCTCGACGGCGCTGTCAAGCAGCGGCAAATCGGTCGAAGGGATGGTGGCCGCCTTGTCCGGCTCCGGCACGGCGGCGTTGAAGGGCGTGAAAGTTGCTGGCGTCAATCCAGATGCGTTCAGTGCATTCCTCGCCAAGGCGGATGCGAT
>NZ_RZTF01000023.1:0-38088 GCF_004023175.1 Mesorhizobium sp. M7A.F.Ca.MR.362.00.0.0 | reverse complement strand
GCGATGAGCGAAGCGTCCGCCCGCCGCAAGCCAAACGATCAGCCGGCGCTGCTCGACACCGAACTGGAACATCTGCCGCCGGAGCTGCGCTGGTGCGAATGGATGGCCCGCGTCGAAGCGGTGATCTTTGCGGCAAATGAACCGGTGACACGTAGTGTCCTCGCGCGGGTGGTGGGAAAAAACTGCAATATCGAGCTGATCATCGACGACATTCGCGCCGAACTCGCCGGCCGCCCTTACGAGCTGGTCGCGGTCGCCGGTGGCTGGCAGCACCGGACCAGAAAGGTTTTTGGCGACGCCATCCGCGCCGCCTTCGGCGCGGCAGCGGGCGAGGGAGCAAAAGAACTGTCGCAGGCGGAGGCGCTTGTCTTGATGTGCATTGCCTATTTCCAGCCGATCACCCGTGGCGAGCTGTCGAGCTTTTTCGGCAAGGAGGTGTCGCGCGACCTGATCGGCGTGCTGCGCGCTGAGCAGCTGGTCGCCTCGGGGCCGCGCAGCCCGCAGCCGGGCGCGCCCTATACCTATGTGACGACCAAAACTTTTCTGTCGCAGTTCGGGCTCGACACGCTGCGCCAGCTGCCGGATTTCGAGGCGCTCGAGGACGCCGGGCTGCTGTCGAAGGAGAAGCTGCTGGATCATCCCAGGGTTTGCAGATATCGACGATGATGGCGCCAGCGCCGCGCTCGACGAATAGATGATCCCATCACGGCGGGACACACGCGATCTCGCCGCTCGTCACATAGAAGATTGCGCCACGCACGCCGTCTGGTCTCGCCGGCTGGGTCCTTCGCGTGACGGAAGGGAGGTGGCGGCACGCGTCCGCTTGTCGATGAAGGATAAGCGAACAGGCAATTGATCGAGCCTGGTCGCACATGTCGATCACCATTGAGAGCTCTCGAAGGGAGAAAGTTCAATTGAACCACGTCTACCTTGAGCTTCTCGCGACGATTGAGGCGTTAAGATCCAGCCCATCGGGGCGACCATTCAGACGCTGATGGACAAGGTTCGCGACCTTTCACAGACGATCAAAGCCCTGAAAGACGATCTCCACCAGACAGCCGGCTATGGCCTGCTAAGAACCTAGCCAGCCGGCGAGTGCCCATCCCGGCCATTGTCAGCGAGGCGGCCATCCCAACAAGATCGCCTTGCCGCCACCGCCAATGGCGGATGCTGACAGCAGCGCCATAAGAACGCCAACGTAGATGGGGAAGATCATCCTCGGGCTATTCGTCCTTCCAAATGACAGTCTTCCCCCGAAAATCCCAATGAAATTTGAGGTTGGCTTTCAGTACCTCGGTGGGGATCCTCGGCTCGATCGCTGTGTGGAGAGCGTTATACGTTTCTCGGCAGAAGCTCGGCGGCGGGACATTCAGCTTGTACCCCGACGGGTACCTAAAATCTTGCTGAGAATTCATCAGGTCAAGGTTGTTGGCAATCATCTTCACGTTCCCAATCGGCGGCATTCCTAGGGCCACTGCGGCTTCGTAAATGTCCTCGATCTTGTGACCGAAGCCGAGCCGGAGACCGCGTTTCGACACGCCCTTTGAAGCTAGATACGCTTTCAAGAGGAGTTCTAGGGCATGCGAAAATAGAAAATAACGGGCAAAAAGATGCGCCTTTTCCGACTCCGAGCCTAGATGGTTGAAAGCCTCGAAGTACTCCTTCGTCCGCTCGAGGAGATCTCCCGCATAAAGCGCCAACGGCTGTGACACGGTGACCCTCGGGCGCGCCTTGACCTTCGGCGTCTCAGGTCCACTCTTGGCCATCTCAGATTATCGGCTTAATTCCGGTGCCGGTATGCGACAAAGCCGAACAGAGTAGCCGCTGCGACGTTGAAGATTGCCCACAGCTCGCGCGGCAAATGAACCGGCATGAACGGGTTGAAGATCGCTGCCGCTCCAAACAGCGCCCAAGCCAGGGTGCGATTTTCAGGGCCTGATCGCCACACCATGGCTCCGCAGTAGATCCCGGCGAAAAAGACCACCACGCGGAGGAATTGGTAATAGCCGTACGGCCATGGCGCTACCGCCAGCAGCGAGGCAATAGCTACACAGATGCAGACCAACCGGACCGTTCCGGCCGGCGTCGAAAAGCATTATTTTCAGCAAACTTGATCCTCAAACGCCCAGCACGGTTGTTAGTGGAGTTTCGGCGCCCGCCATATATTTGAAAAGCCAGATTGCCCAAGTGATCGGCCAAATGAACGCCAACATCGCATCCAGGCTCAAGTTAATCAGGATTTTTACGACCACTGATGCATGGCCCTGCCATGTGTCGACGACATTCATCACGTAGGTGATCGGCCCGCCCAGCATGAAGAGGAGGCCCAGCGGAGCTGACATGATGTTCTTCAGCATGTTTGTGTCCCTCAGAAAGGCGTGACCTTCAGTGACAGTGATACGCGCCGGTCTTATGGTTGGTATGGCAACCGTTGGCATCAGTGCCGCCACTGTGTGCAAACGCGCCGGTCGCGCAAGCGATTATTGCAGCGGCCATAGCCGCGAGAAATGTTGTTTTCATTTTATTGCCCTCCCAAAGTATTTCAGACAGAGCACTATTGCCGGTCGGGCACAAGCTGCTCGTGGCACTGTGAACACAAATAGGATAGATGCTCCTCTGTGCAGGCCAAGATCGGGCGAGGAGAATACTTTGGATGGATTGCGATTGATGCACGTCCCGTTGGCGATCCTGCTGACATGGCCAAGGGTGGCGACGGCAAATGAATGCCTCTCGAAGTACACCAAGACCGACGTCTGCGCCTACGCAAAAAAAATGCAAACCGAAATGGCTCCAGCATTGCCCATGCTGATCAGTTCGAACATCTCCGTTCGGAGCATCATCGCAATCGGGCCAAGGATCGTTTTCAACGCCACCTGGGCTCAGACCGATGCGGAAGTAGACGCCAAATTGTTGGCTGCTGGCGTCTCGCGGCCGGTCTATGTCCAGAAGATCGATGAAATGACCAAAAACTATGTCTGTCGTGCGGAGGAACTATCTGCCTTCGTTCGCCTGGGCGGTGAGATCCAGTACACGTATACGACTGTGGATAATTTCCCAGTCGCGAACCCGCTCGTAGCACTCTGTCCTTAGAGCATCGCAGCACGGCTCATGACATGACTAGTCGCGGCCGATCAACCAGTTGATCAGCAGCCATGATCATTTGTTGGAACTCAATTGAGCCTGATCCGCACTAGCAAGTGGATAGAAGTGAATGTGCGGTTGCCCTTTAGCTCTACTATGCATAGAAACCACTCTGCCGGGGGGCGTAAAGTTGGGGTTGTGAGTGCGTGGGCTCTAAATTCGAAAAACTAAATAAGTTGCGTGACTCACTGCGAGAATCCAACCACGATTTTCGGGCGAGCACTCAGCTATTCAACAGCCTGGACCCTGCCAAGATCGACGGCGACCTGGATGTCATTAACCGCGGAAAGCAGCGCGGCGAGGTGAACCAACCCCCGAAAACGGCAAAGAATCTCGACGATGTCGAACATGCCATCGTGGAACGCGTTGAGGATGAGAAGAAGGCTGCGCATCACACTCTTGAGGACAACCTGCAACTCCTTGGAGGTCGTCTTGCCGGCCTCGATTTCGAGGAACAATTCGGTCTAATCCGTCAGACGAATGCCGCTAGCGTTTCGGACTTCAAAGCCTCGGTCGCCGTGGGCCTCGATGAACTTCACGGCCTGAGAAGGGCCCTGAACGACGCCGAAAAAGAGCATGCATGGTTTAAGGAGAAGCACGGTCTCGTTCGTGCCGCGCGTGTGCAGCACGGTGCCGCTCACATTTTCCGGCTATCGCTTCTGCTATTTCTGTTTCTGGTCGAGACAGCGATGAACGGCAACTTCCTGGCCAAGGGCAATGAGCAGGGATTTTTTGGTGGCATCCTTGAGGCTGCGGCATTCTCTTTCATCAACATCGGGGCGGCTTTGCTCCTGGCGGTTTTCTGCGCTCGTCTCGTCACCCATCGGTCGTTTTTCGTAAAATTCGTTGGGATCATTTCAATCCTTTTCTATATCGGCTTGGCGATTTCGATAAACTTGGCGCTAGCGCACTACCGTGAGGTCAGCGGCTCGCTCGCTGACGGCGCCGGCGCTGAGGTCATCCGTAATATGCTCGCCAATCCAGCGGGTCTCACGGACATCAAGTCCTGGTTGCTGTTTGCGATCGGCCTGATGTTTTCGCTTTTCGCTTTTATCGACGGCTGGTTCGTGCTCGACCCTTACCCAGGCTACACTGGCGTTGAAAATCGGCTCGTTCGACGGCGCGATGACTACATCGATCGAAAGAAGGAACTGATCGAAGAGCTGCAGGATGTCCGCGACGACCACAACGAAAAAGTGGAGGAAATCGTCAAGCAGCTTGGTAGTCGCCGGCGCGAGCACCGCGCGATTGTCGATCATCGATCGAGGCTTCTGGCTCTTTTTGCGCAGCATCAAGACCAATTGGAGCGAGCCTGCAATCAGCTTTTGTCGATGTATCGGGAAGCCAACATCCAGGCGAGGACCGAGCCGGCGCCCAAGCATTTCGGAACGCCCTACAAACTTGATCGCATCAAGCCATACGTCACCGGCGAGCGGGAGTGGAATGAGGGAGATGTTGGCGCATCAATTCGCCAGGCGCAGGAGGAACTCAACGAGCAGGTTCGTCTGATTGGTCAGGAATGCGAACGGGGAATTGAGCAGTACCGAGATCTTGATAAGCTTCACCCGGACAGCGTGAATGTCTAGGCGAACCCGCAGACGCAAGAAAGGCAATGCGGGTACCATTGCCGCGGCCATTGCCCTTGGTGTGCTATCCGTTGCGATGTTGGCCGGCTTCGGCTGGATGTGGACCAGGTCTGGCAATGGCCATATCGACGCCAACACGAATTGCCCATTGGACGGACCCTCCAGCCTGACCGCCGTCCTCATCGACGCCACTGATCCAATTTCGGCAACGACGATGGCTGATCTCAAGAACGAGTTCCGAAAGACCATTGGGCAGGTCGAGCCGGGTGGGTATGTGAGGATTTATACCCTGAGCTCGGCGCCTGGTGAGCTGACGGTGATGTTCGATGGATGCAATCCCGGTGATGGGTCGACCGTCGATAGTTGGACCAACAATCCTGCGCGGCGTCAAAAGAAGTGGGAAAACGCCTTCGGCGATCCTTTGAACAAACTTCCCGATGAAATCCCGAATGCGGCTTCCGCGAGCCAATCTCCGATCATGGCTGGAATTCAGAAAATCAAGCTGTCGCTCTTCGATAGCAGCTTGGCCAAACAGGGCAGTCCCAAGCGATTGGTGGTCGCCTCTGACATGATCGAGCATACGACGATTTACTCGCAGTACCGATCGGGACTGGATTACCAAAAATACCTCAACAGCGCCGCCGACCGCACATATGGGACGTCGCTGGATGGGGTGGGCATCACAATTCTTTATATCGATCGGGCAAAGAAGCCATTTCAGACCCTGGATCACGCGGAGTTCTGGACACATTGGGTCCAGAACCATCACGGCGAGTTCGAAAAGCTGGTTGGCTTGGATGGGTTAAACTGATGGCGAGAGCGCACGACAAACCTTTGCTGGATCATCCACGTCTGCCGGTCGTGGTTTTCGCGGCATTGACACTCGGCGGGTGTGTATTCATCGCCATTGCAAAACTCTCAGGCGTAAATCCGATCGTCGCGGCGGTAGCACCGGCCTGCCTGATGTTTTTCTATCTCGGGGTTTCGATCTTTGCTGGAAAGCTACAACTGCACGACGAGCAGACCGGCGATAACCTCTACTATATGGGCTTCCTGTTCACCCTGACGAGCCTTGGGGTCTCGCTGTTTCAGTTTGGAACGGAAGGCTCAACCGACACGATCGTCCAAAATTTTGGCATCGCGATCACGTCGACCATCACCGGTATTGCTCTGAGGGTTTTCTACAATCAGATGCGGCGCGATCCCGCGGACATTGAGCGAACGGCGAGGCACGAACTTGCCGACATGACACGGCGTGTAAGAGCCGAGATGGAAAGCGTAACCAGGGAGTTCGCCGACTTTCGTCGTGTCAGCCATCAAATGCTCGAAGAGGGCTTTGCAGAGATTGCCGAGCAAGCGGCACGCAATGGGGAGCACATTCGATCTGCCCTGGACAATATTGCCATGGAATCGATCAAGCCTGTCCAAGAGGCGTCTGCCAAGCTCAGTGACGCGTTGCAGCACAATTTCGGGCAAGTCGAAACCCAGTTTGCTTCGATAGCGAACCGCGTTGGAGCTGCAGCGGATTTGCTGGATAAAGCCAACAGCTCGATGTCCAACTCTGTTGGAAAGCTCGGTAATCAAGCCGACAATATGGCTGCCAAGCTGGAAAAGGTGGTTGTTCCTGATGAGGTGCTGAAGAACGATCTGGCGCCGATGGTCAAGCTCCTGGGTAATGCTGTCGCACAATATGCGATAAAAACCGAAACAGCCTCGCAAGAGCAGCAAACGCGGATGACCGGTCTTGCCGACGCAGTGATCAAGGTGGCGACTGGAGTGGAGAGAGCGGCAGCGGCCGCAGAAAAGACCGCAGAAACTGTCCAAGCGCAGCAGCGTTTGACTGAGGAGTTCATGGCTGTGATGCAGAAACACAGCAATGAAACACGCGGCCTCGTCGCAACCCTTACACAACATAGCCTCCCGGCCGTGCGCACGCCCCAGCCTCTGAGCAATGCGATAGCGAACGATGTCGAGCGAGTGGCGGCACCTTCCACTGTTGCCTCCCCTGTGGAGACGCCAATCAAGGTTTCGGATGACACGGAGGGCGACACCTTCCGATCGTTAAGCAGTCCGGCGGAGGTGGAGAAGGGTGAACCGCCAAAGAGAGCAAGTTGGTGGGGCAGGTGAGTGAGGTTAGCGGAACAGCCATTACGTTTGAGCGCAAGGGCTATGGCCGCGGCCTGATACTCGGCCTGACGATGGCTGAGACGATGCTGCTTCTCGTTTTCTGCCTTTTGCTTGCTGCAGGCGCGCTCATCGCCAAGACAAAGAAAGAGGCTGCGGCAGCGCAGAAGATTGCGCAGTCCCTCAATGAGAACGCTCGCAAGCTTGACGAGGAAAACAAGCGGTTGCTGGCTCAGCTGAATGCCATGGTCAAGCCTGCAAGTCGACGCAATGTACCAGATCAAGAATGGCGTGAATTGGTCCGGGCCAAAGAGGCCGCAGAGGCAATCAAAAAAGTGGGACTGACCCTTGAGGAAGCGGTGAAAAGCGCGCCGGCCGCCAAAGTCCTCTCTGACAACGACGTCGACGTTGATCAGGCCAAAGCCATGATCGAGAAGATGAAGGTTCTGCGCGAGCTCGGCTACGTTGGCACGGGCAAGACGTCCAAGGATCTTGCTGACGCACTGAAGAAGGCAAGGAACGAGGCCTCTGCTGACAAGCCACACGATTGGCCACCGATCATCAGTCTTAGCGAGCTCGATGGCTATAATTTCGATACTGGAAGTGCGGAGCTTTCCGGTGGCTTCAAAACGAAGTTGCGGCAGATGTCGAAGACCATTGCTGGAATTGCAACTTCCTATGGTGTGGACGTCATTGAGGTGATTGGCCACACGGACGAGCAGGCGATGTCCGGTGACTCATCGAATATGGACAGAGGCCTTCAGCCCGTACTGGCGCGCAAGATGGACATTGGCACACTCCATCCTGCCGACAATGCCGGGCTTGGATTAGCGCGAGCGATCTCCGTCACAGGCATCCTGCGCGATATGCCGGAACTGAAAGGCTTCACCATCCTGCCAATGTCCGGCGGCCAGTTAATATTGCCTGGCGACCGGCTCACCGACGGCGCACAGGCCGGCGACGTCAAGGCGAGGAGGCGAATTGAGATCAGGGTCAGGCAACGTTCGCGAGAGACAGATATTGGACTGGTTCCGGTACCAAAGTTGTGAGGCGAACTGCCCTTGGGTTTCGCTCACAGGGCTTGGGGGGGATTGCGGGGATGGGGTTTTACGTTCGAAAATCGATTAGTGCGGGACCTTTCCGCTTTAACTTCTCGTCTGGCGGGGTTGGCGCGTCCGTTGGCGTGCAAGGTCTTCGTATCGGGACTGGCCCACGAGGGCATTATATTCATGCAGGCGTCGGCGGTCTCTACTACCGAGGCACTTTGGGAAAGCGCAGCGCCAAGCAGACGCTGCAACTGTCTGAATTCCCATCTGGGCCAAAGCCCCATCCAACATCCTCACCCGTGGAATATGTCAGCGGTGGCGTCGTGATGAGAGAAATCGAGTCCGCCGATGTGATCGAGATGCGTGATGAGACATTTGCCAATGTGCTTGATGAAATCAATGCGAGGCAATCGCAGACGCGAATGTCGCTCATCCTGGCCGTGCTGTTTGGGATCGCCGGATTGATCGCAGGCGCAATGCTGGGAGGTGGGGTGGCGCTGATCGGTATTGCTGCCTTTTTGCCGGGCATGCTTATTGGCAACTGGTTGGACAGCTACCGCCGGGTGAGCGTGCTCTACTATGATTTGGAGCAGGACGCGGAGGCGGCCTACGGGCGACTTGTCGCCGCCTTTGACACGCTCACACGCTGCGCGGCGAGTTGGCATGTCGCGGCTGGTGGCAAGATAGAGGATCTGACGACTTGGAAGCGCAATGCGGGAGCCACGATGTTGGTCGATAAAAAGTCGACGACGCTCCAAGCTTCCTTGCCGACGGTTGTTCGCAGCAATGTCACACCACCGTCGATACACGTCGGCCGGCAAATCCTTTATTTCATGCCAGACATGATTTTGGTGAAGGACGGAAACCAGTACGGTGCCGTTGGGTATGGAGACCTCAGGACGCAATTTGCCCCCAGCAATTTTATTGAGACCGGCAAAGTTCCATCTGATGCTGAGATCGTGAGCTATACCTGGGCTCATCCCAATAAGAATGGCGGACCCGACAAACGCTTCAGAGATAATCGGCAGATCCCTGTCTGTCGCTACGAAGCCTTGCGGTTTTCTAGCCCATCCGGGCTCAACGAGCTGGTGGAATTTTCCAAGACAAACGTCAGCCAGCCCTTTTGCCAGGCTCTATTGGCACTCGCGCAAATGCACCGAAACGCTGGTGGCCAGTCCGGCTTGCTGAAAGCGCGCTAAGGAATTGGCTTGGTCAGCAAATGCCTTCGCACGGAATTCCGTCGCCGTCCCGGTCCAATTTGGGTCCCCAGCTACAGTTATTGAGATACCAGCGCGCCTCATCGCATGAGGAGATTTGCTTACAATAGCGACGCGGTTGACACGAATAGCTCTGAGCTATTTGGCGACGGCCTGTAAGGCCGTAGGATGTGTCATTACCGGGTTTATTGTTGGCTGCATGTGTTGCTCGCCAATCCCAAGGGGCTGTGAAAGTGCCAACCCAGATGCCAATCTTGGCCCTTTGGGCATCTGCCTGTTGTGACGCGTAACTACCATGGCTGTATCGAGGCCAATCCAGGGCATAACCCTGTTCGACCATCCAAGACGCAATGCTAGCACCGTCCGCCCGCTGACAATCACCAACGAAGCGGTTGTAACGATCCCACGAAACAAAGTTGCACTGGATGGGTCGGGATTGACTGAGGAAGATGTCCAGTGCTTCTGCGGATTTGCGGCCGCATGGGTATTCTTGCCCGCTTGCGTCGCTGCAGTTTTGGCTGCTTTCAGGTGCGTCGATGCCATTGAAACGAATACGCTGTCCGTGGATCTCGATCGTGTCCCCGTCAACGATGGACGCTACGCCGACGATAGGCTTCGGTTTTGACCCGAGTGCGCTTGCTGTATTGGGTCCCGCGATCTGGTTGCCCCACCCTGTAAAGTAGGAGGTGACATAAGCGCCCACTGCTAGCGTGATCACCAGGATCGCGGCTAATGATTTATGTGAAAAGAAACGCTTGCGCATAATTGAAACCCGGCCGCGTCTTGGCCGCGAGCTGCGGCGATGGGAATAGCGATCGCGATTCAATTTTCGATCCTTTGCGAAGCTGCCAAATGTTTTGCTAGCGCGTCTTTGACTTCTTGGCTGCTGCTTTCTTGGGCGCGGCTGCTGTGCGACCGAGGCCAATCGATTTTGCCAATCTGGAGCGATTGGCTGAATAGTTAGGCGCGACCATGGGGTAATCGTTGGAGAGGCCCCATTTTTGGCGATAGGCGTCGGGCGTCAGTCCAAAATGCGTGTTCAAGTGTCTCTTGAGGGACTTGAACTTTTTGCCGTCTTCGAGGCAGACGATGTAGTCTGGAGTGACTGAGCGCTTGGGGTTGACCGCGGGAACTTGGTCGGGTTTTTCCGGTTCGGACGGCTGGCCGATACGCGCTAATGACGAATTGATGCTGGCAATAAGGTCCGGCAATGAGGAGACCGGCACTGAATTCTTGCTCACATAAGCCGCAACGATATCGGCGGTAAGCTCCATCAGCGCGGTGGCCGTATTTTGGATTTCGTCAGTCACTTCATGGCTCCGGACTTCTGCAGTGAAATCCCGATCTATTACTTATCGGCTAAAAAAACCAGTAGAGGGAGGATACTAAATGCCAGGCGCTAATAGTGATGAATGTTAAAGCGCCAATCAGAATGCGGAACCACGAGAGACGGTGGATTGATTGGGCGCGGCGTTTTCTTTGTATGACCAGGAAAGCGGCTTGAGGCTCACAGGCGGATGCATTTAGATTTGGACGAGTAGGACCTACGCATGACATTTTCGAAAGACCCGCCGCCGGAGGTTAAGCCCCAGAAGGATAAGGCAAAGACTGGATCTGAATTGGACCGCGTTCCAAGTGCGGGAGCCATTCGGGTCCGCAACGGACTCTCTGTGTCAGAAAAAGACATTGTGGAGGCGGCTAAATACGGGGGCAGGGAGCGAGAATCCTCGTCGGATAGCGACTAGGCAAAGGGGGCCAAGAATGCAGGCTCTGACCCATATCACACGTCGCAATATTGGACGGTGTCCAGAAGTGATCGCAGTCGTTTCTAATTGAACACGGCTGTTTTTTCTTGCGCGAACGCTCTACGCGGGCTCTAGCTGGTTCTCCTTTCAAAGGGGATGTAAGTCTTGGACGTAAAACAGTCAGTCTTCCAAAGCGATCTCCCTCTAAAGGAGAAACTCGAGCGCGCCAGGATGGAGTTGCTCGATCTTTCCGCCCGCAATCGACTTTTGAATGTGCCGCGGTTTTCCAAGAGCGCGAAGACGATCGATATCGTCGATGAGAAGTCGTCCGAAATTTATCGATTGCTGGTGACCGAAGGAAAGGCTTTTACCTTCCTGGCCGGCAAGCCCGATAGGCCGAAAGCGGGCCAGGATGAAAGCAGCCCTCCAGACGAAGAGATCGACTATTCCCCCGTCGCTCTCGCCCAACCAGAGGACGATGGAGTCGATAACAGAGGGATATCCGCGCGGCACTCGGACACCAAGCTGCAGACGCGTATGACCCCAACTGGGCTGCAGCGGCGGCTCCTTGATCTCTACCATGATGCCCGCACACTCGAGGAAGAGCAGGGCGTCAATATCCTCTTTCTGGCCCTTGGAATGCTGAAGTGGATTGACCCGAACAACAAAGAGAACATCCGTCAGGCCCCCCTCATTTTGGTGCCGGTTCGGCTTGAGCGAGGGGCCGCTGGAGAAAAATTCCGCCTACGAGCCCGGCCGGAAGATCTTACCGCAAACCTCTCCTTGGAACTCTATCTCGACCGCATTCACAAGCTCGCTCTGCCGCGTTTTGAGGTGGGAGATGACTTCGACGTCTCGGCCTATCTCGATGCCGTTGCCGAAGCAATTTCGACCAAAGAGGGTTGGGAGGTGCTTCGCGACGATATGGTGCTCGGCTTCTTCTCGTTTGCGAAGTTCTTGATGTACCGTGATCTGGATCCGGATCTCTGGCCCGATGGCGCAAAGATTATCGAACAACCGAAGATCCGCTCGCTTCTTTCAGATGGTTTCGAAACACGCGAGCCGCTTATGTCGGACGACATAGCGATTGATCCGCACATTGCGCCCGCCGAAATGTTGCATATCGTCGACAGTGACAGTTCTCAGACACTGGCGATCCATGACGTCAGAAAAGGTCGCGACCTCGTTATCCAAGGTCCGCCTGGGACAGGAAAATCGCAGACGATCGCAAACATTATTGGGTCGGCCGTTGCCGACGGAAAGACCGTGCTGTTCGTGGCCGAAAAGATGGCAGCGCTGGAGGTCGTCAAGCGACGGCTTGACACTGCTGGGGTGGGGGACGCCTGCCTTGAGCTGCATAGTAACAAGGCGAACAAGCGCATGATGCTAGAGGAGCTGCGGCGAACCTGGCAACTCGGATCGCCCAGGGGCCAGCTTCCTTCTTCCCTAACTGATCGCTTGCTGGAGGCTCGCGATAAACTCAACGCACATGCTGCACGAATGCACGTTGCGTTCGGAGCGTCCGAACT
Source organism: Mesorhizobium sp. M7A.F.Ca.MR.362.00.0.0 (assembly GCF_004023175.1). Classification (NCBI taxonomy): domain Bacteria; kingdom Pseudomonadati; phylum Pseudomonadota; class Alphaproteobacteria; order Hyphomicrobiales; family Phyllobacteriaceae; genus Mesorhizobium; species Mesorhizobium sp. M7A.F.Ca.MR.362.00.0.0. The sequence continues at coordinate 25,700 of NZ_RZTF01000023.1, read as the reverse complement.
CACTCCTTATCAGGTTCTCGGCCAGCTAACCCGACTAAGGCAGGTCGGTCAGAAACCAGTGGACATCGAACTTACGGATGCCACAAGCTGGACAACTGACGGCGTTTCGCAACGTCGCAAATTGCTCGATGAGGTCTCTCAGCGGATCAACGAGATCGGCTTGCCGATCCACCACCCGTGGCGGGGAGTTGGCCTGGATGTCGTTCTTCCAACGACCATTGAGAGGCTCGTCCCACGCATCGCGGCGTTGCTGGACCAAGCCAAGGCACTGCACGCCAAACTGGTCGGTATCGCTGAGCGGATCAAGGCCGAGCCTCCGAAAATTCTCAGCGACAGCGGCGAGATAGAAGATCGCGCTGAGCTTCTCGCGTCCGCGCCTGGACTTCCTGCCGAGGCGCTCGTCTCGCCGGTATGGGATGAGCGTCCGAAAGACATTTCATCGCTTCTCTGGTCAGGAACGGATTTCGCCCGCAAGTCCGAGGAACTTTCGGAGCAGTTGGCGGCAACGGCTATCGACACGCCAATTGAAGGTCTCGAGACAGAGCTTGCAAAGCTTCCCTCGGAATTTCCGAAAGATGGTTTCCATCGTGCGCGACAGCTCACCATTCTGCTCCCACGCTTGAGGGAAGAAGCTGAGCGCCTGAATCAGGAACTCGGATCGGCGATATTGCCAGACACGTTGGCAGGCTTGCTCAGGCTGGCCGTGACCGGCGAGCGAGTAGCGGCAGCACCTGACGCAAGTCCGGAGGCCTTCGCAGCCACCGTTTGGGACTCCGGACTTGAGCAGGCAGGCGACCTTGCCGACAGCGTAGCGACGCTTGAGGCTGCCAGAGCCGACCTTCAGGGCAAGGTTGTTGACGCGGCGTGGAGCACCGAGGTGGCCGCGGCGCGGCAGGCGCTCGCCACACACACGGGAATATTGAAAGCATTGAACGGCGACTACCGTCGCGCCACAGCACTTGCGCGGACTATTGTGGTCGACCCTAGCGCGCCTGCGACGCAGATAGTTGGTCTCCTCGACCTTTTGATGAAGGGTCAGGCTGCCGCAGCAAGAGTCCGCGAAGGCGACGCTTTTGGCCGTTCCGCCTTCGGGGCAGATTGGCGTGGGGAGCGATCGGCTTCCGCGCCACTGCTCGCGCTAGTGGAGTGGATGCGGACTCTACGAGGGCTAGGCCCCGAACCTCGGATTATCGCCGGCCGGATGGCGGAACGCTCCGAGGCCGGTGCGCGTGCAGCGCGCGTTCGCAAGGTTATCGAAATCGGTCGGCCAATTATCGAAGGTTTCTGGAACGATCTCGGGCACCTCGCGTCATCCATGCTAGGCGACGTGGCTTCCGCCGAGCGGGCCTCGCTGCAACTGATGGAAGCGAAGGCGAGCACTGTAGCTCAAGCCGATGATGCGTCACGACAGGTTCTGACTGACGTTCCGGATCTAATCACTGAGCGGGTGGAGCTACTGCGCCGACTAGGCAGACTACAAGCACTTGCTCAAGGGATCGATGCGGGAGAGAGCCTTGGCAAGTTCGTATTCGGCTCGTCGTGGCACGGTCGAGGATCCGATTGGGCCGCTCTCACGCAAGCCGAGCTTTGGCTGAAAGAAAATGGCTCGATCCGACATCTGGCTGCGCGGTTGCCTGAAAGAATCGAGATCGCAAACTCGGCACGTTCAGCACGTGAAGCGGCCCAAGCGGCAGCGCGGGAATTGAAGGCGCTTACAGGGGATTTGAAAGCCGATGCTCCCTCCTTGTTTGGAGTAGTCGATTTTCCGGACGTCGCGATAGGCGAGGTCGTTTCTCGGCTGCAGGGTTGGCTCGATCATCAGGAGCAGCTCTCGAAATGGGTTGCCTATGAAGAGCGATCCGAAACGGCCCGAAAGGCTGGACTGGGACAGTTGATAGACGGCCTAGCCAACGGCCAGATTACAACAGGATCGGCTCGATCAGTTTTTGATATGGCCTACTACGAACGAATGTTTCTGGCGATGGCGACCGATGAGCCGGAGCTGGCAAGGTTCGACGGGGAACTGCATTCCAGGGCTGTACGTGACTTCGCAGATCTGGACCGCCAGCGCATCAAGGCCGGCGCCATCGAAGTTGTAACGGCTCATCACCGGAAAATTCCTTCAAGAGACGGCGGAGCTGGACCTGTCGGACTGCTTCGTTCTGAGATGGCGCGCAGACGAGGCCACATGCCCATCCGGCAATTGATGCAGAAGGCAGGCCCTGCCATCCAGGCGCTGAAGCCAGTGTTCATGATGAGCCCGCTTTCGGTGGCGCAATTCCTGTCGCCCGGCCGGATGTCCTTCGATCTGCTCGTGATGGACGAGGCGTCTCAGATCCAGCCCGTGGACGCACTTGGCTCGGTCGCCAGGGCCAGTCAGGTGGTCGTCGTTGGCGACGAACGCCAACTGCCACCCACGACATTCTTCGCGAAGATGACAGGCTCGCAGTCTGAAGATGACGAGGGTGAGGGCGCGCAGGTCGCCGACATTGAAAGCATCCTCGGCCTGTTCACGGCCCGCGGCTTGCCGCAGCGTATGCTGCGCTGGCACTACCGTAGCCGTCACCAATCTCTAATCGCAGTATCGAACAGCCAGTTCTACGAGAACCGGCTTTTCATCGTGCCAAGCCCTTATACCCAAGAGGCAGGTATGGGGTTGCGGTTTCATCATGTGCCGGAGGGGGTCTTCGATTCCGGCGGCACAGGAACCAATCCGGTAGAGGCGAGAGCAGTAGCGGAGGCGATCATCCGTCATGCGAAGGTGAACCCGCAAGAGACTCTAGGCGTTGCAACATTTTCGGTTAGCCAACGCCGCGCGATCCAGGATGAACTCGAAGCGCTGCGGCGACTAAATCCCGACACCGAGGAATTCTTTCACGCTCATCCAAGCGAGCCATTCTTCGTCAAGAACCTCGAAAATGTTCAAGGCGATGAGCGCGACGTGATCATGATCTCGGTGGGGTATGCCAAGAATGCCCAGGGATACATGGCCATGCGTTTCGGCCCTCTTGGCGCGGAAGGCGGCGAGCGTCGGCTCAACGTCCTCATAAGCCGCGCCAAGCGCAGCTGCGAAGTATTCGCGTCCATCACAGACGAGGACATCGACCTGGAGCGTGGCAAAGGGAAAGGCATCTTCGCCTTCAAGCTCTTCTTGCACTACGCGAGAACAGGGCGAATTTCGCTTGCCCAAGTCACGGTTCGCGAAATGGATTCAATCTTTGTAGAACAGGTAGCCAACGCGCTGATCGAAATGGGTTATCAGGTTCATGCTCAAGTGGGCATTGCCGGCTTCTTCATCGACCTCGCAGTTGCGGATCCAGAGAGGCCAGGCCGCTATATTCTTGGCATCGAATGCGATGGCGCAGAATATCACTCATCTCGCTCGGCCAGAGATCGAGACCGGCTTCGGCAGTCGGTTCTGGAAGACCATGGTTGGATCATCCATCGCATCTGGAGCGCTGACTGGTTCCAACGGCCTCGTGAGCAGCTGGAGCGAACCATACTAGCGATTGAGGCCGCCAGAAAAGAACTCGATGAGCGGGCCGAATTGGGGGTCCAGAGAAATCGAGCTGTAGCCGTGCAGGTTGTTACGGTCGACCGAGGCAACGTGACGGAAATCGGTCTCGAAAGCACAAACGGATCCGAGACACCCAATCGAGCCTACGAAGAGGCCGAACTAAAGCGACCGGGATCGTTCGAACTCCACGAGACGCCCAGCGGAATCATGGCCGGACTGGTCGAGCAGGTCGTGGCTACAGAAACGCCAATCCATGTCGACGAAATAGTTTCGCGTATTCGGGACGCCTGGGGTCTGCAGCGGGCCGGTGGCAGGATTCAGGATGCAATCGAGCGGGGGGTAAGCATAGCACAGAGAGGTGGTTCAGTAGCCCGTCGAGGCAACTTCTGCTTCAAGCCAGGTGTTCCTGTTCGTCTCAGGGATCGCAGTGGGGTCGTGTCCGCTGGATTGCGCAAGCCCGAAATGATTGCGCAGGACGAGGTCGCCCAAGGCGCTATGGAAGTCGTGAAATCCAACCTCGGTGCGACAGAGGAAGAAATCGCCACAGGCGTTGCCAGGATGCTGGGCTTCAAAGCCACAAGCGCACAATTAAGGCAGCTGATTTCAGCTGGGGTCGCCGATTTGGTTGCCAAAGGAGTGTTACGGTCCCAAGACGGCTTGTTGGTGGCCGGCGAATCCGCGAGCGAGAAATTAGCTGAAGTGTAACGGGGCGCTGCAGCGCCCTCGTTGCAATTTCTGTCGAAGCTCGGAACACCTCTTTTGCTGGCGGAGGCCGAATGGCATTTCGATTCGTACACACGGCCGATATTCATCTCGACTCGCCGCTTCGTTCGCTGGCGATGCGAAATCCCGATCTTGCCGGGCTGGTGGGCGACGCCAGCCGCCAGGCATTCGTTTCGATAGTGGATCTCTGCCTTGAGGAACGTGTGGCCGCGTTGGTCATTGCTGGCGACCTATACGATGGCGACCAGACTTCAATGAAGACAGCGCGGTTCTTGGGCGCGCAGATGACACGCCTGCACCAGGCCGGCATCATGGTTTTCAAGATCCGCGGTAATCATGACGCCCTGTCGCGGATTTCCAAACAGCTGGTATTTCCCGACACCGTTACCATCTTTGGTGGTCGTGCTCAGTCGGTATTGCAGACAGCCGGCGGTCTGGACGTCGTATTCCATGGTTTGAGCTTTGCGAACCCTAAGGCGCCGGACAGCCTGTTAACCAAATATCCGGCGGCTCGTGAAGGGGCCGTCAACATAGGCATCATGCATACCAGTCTGGCTGGATCGCCAGGTCACGACGTTTACGCGCCCTGCAGCATCGCTGACTTGCACGCCCACGGTTTCGACTATTGGGCCCTCGGCCACATCCATGCTCGCCAAGTCCATCCTGGCGCCAGTGCCGTGGTGATGCCGGGAATACCGCAGGGGAGGGATATCAACGAGGCCGGTGAGAAATCAGTCACCCTGGTGACGGTGCGCCACGACCGTTCGGTGGAGATCGAGGAACGGCTGACCAGCGTTGCGCAGTTCGAACGGGTGAGCGTCGACCTTACCGGAGCGGTGGAGTGGCCCGAGGCCGTCGCGCGTGTTCGCTTCGCACTCGAAGAGATGCGGGCAACCGTCCGATCGCGTCATGCTGTGGCTCGCATTGGCCTGACAGGAACGTCACCACTGATGTGGGCGCTGATCCGCGACAGGGACCTCCTTCTTGCCGAAGCCGAACAGGCTGCGGAACAGCTAGGCCATACGTGGGTGGAGAAGCTCGAGCTTGACCTCGCGCCGCCTCGGACGGAGACCGCCGAGGATATTGCTGATCCGATTTTCGAACTCGAGCAATCAATGCGTGCCGATGCCACCTCGGAGGCCTTCCGCGCTGAGGCGAGGGCGTTCGTCCAAAAGATGGTCGCCGACCTTCCGGCCGACGGGCGGGATTTTGCTGGGACGGACGAAGCCGGGCTGGAACAGTTCCTCGATCAGGTGCTTTCCAAGGGCGCGGACTTGGTGACTGCCCGCCTTAAGGCCGGTGGATCGTCATGAGGTTGCGGCGCCTTGACCTCATTCGTTATGGAAAGTTCACCGATCGTTCGATCGACTTCGGACCCAAACCGGAATCCGGACCTGATCTGCATATCGTGTTTGGCCTGAATGAGGCCGGCAAATCGACTGCGCTTTCGGCCTATCTAGACTTGCTGTTCGGCATCGAGGAACGGAGCCGCTACAACTTCCTGCACGAGTACAGTGCCATGCGCATCGGCGGGGTGCTGGAACTGGCCGGCTCCGAACACACGTTCACGCGTACGAAACAGCGCAGTAATTCGCTATTGAATGCGACGGGCCAACCGGTAAGCGAGGTGGCGATCACGGCGCATCTCGCCGGTCTGTCGCGCGACGCCTACACGACGATGTTCTCACTCGATGACGAGACGTTGGAAGCCGGCGGAAAATCTATCCTGGAGTCGCGGGGCGACCTCGGCAAGCTTCTGTTCACGGCCAGCGCCGGTCTTGGGAACGCAAGTGATACGTTGAACGCCCTCGAGGCCGAAGCAGACGCTCTGTATCGGAAGCAGGCGCATGGAACCGAACTGGCGCTGTTGAAGAAGCGCCTTGTTGACGTAAAGTCGCGCAGGGATGCGATCGACACCCTTGCATCAACCTACGAGGGCCTGGAGGCCGAACGTCTCGATGCAGCGCAGCAGTACGGCCGAACCATCAGCGATCGGGCGGTGCTGGTGGCCAGGCTGGATACCTTTGCTCGTTACGTGCGTGCTGCGCCGATGCTGGCGGATATCCGGCGCAAGATTGCCCGGCTGGATCAGCTGCCGGACATCGCCTCCCCAGCCCGGACATCGACGGGAAGTGTCACCGAACTGATCGATGACGATGCCAGCCTCAGAACGCGGCTGTCCGCAAACATCGACGAGACCGAGCGCCTGGCGGAAAAAGTCACTGCGGTCGACGAGGACGAACCGATCCTGTCGATTTCCGAACGCATTCGCGGGCTGGCGGAGAGCAAGGTGCGCCATACCGCGGCTGGCTTTGACTTGCCCACTCGCAGGATGGAGCTGCAAATCCTCAACAACAGCGTGGCGAGCTGCCTTGCCGCCTTGGGCCGATCTTCCGAGGCGGATCCTGGCGCGCTGCTTCTGCCTGCCGTCACCGTTGGCGTCGTTCGCGCCATGGTCGAGCAGAGGTCCGGGATTGCTACCGGGATGCGTGCCGCTCGCGACGAAGCCGCGGCGGCACTCGATGCGCTGCAGGTGGCAAGGCAGCGGGTCGGCGAGGAAAGGGCGGTGCCCGAACCTGCCAGGGCAAGGCTGGGCTCGGCTTTGTCGAAAGCGCGAGCAAGCGGACACCAGGCAGAGATTAGGACGGCTCGCGAGGCGGAAGATGCGGGAACAATCCGATGGAAGGCGGCGCTCGCGCGCTTGCGTCCATGGAACGGAGATGCCCTCGCTCTCGCCAACGTCGCGGGTCCGAGCGCCGGGCAGATTGCCGCCTGGAAGACGGTAGCGTCAGAACTGGCAAGGAACACCGCCGTACTTGCCGAACGCCTTGCTGAATACGAGGGCAACCATGCCATGCTCGCCGCACGATTGGATGCCCTTCGTGCCTCGGGCGACATTGTCGACGATGAAGCGGCTACCGCCATCCGCCGAGTTCGCGATGATGCGTGGGCAACGCACCGCGCAGCGCTGACCGGTGACACCGCTGACGACTTCGCCGTGGCATTGGCGCGCGATGACATTGCCAGCGCAGGCCGGCTGGCCGGCGCGGCGGATCTGGCTGAGATCCGGGCAACTACGCGCGAGCTGGCCGAGGCCGCGGCCAACCTGTCACGCAACGGCATCCAACGCACACAGCTCGGCAAGGATGTGGATACCCAATTGTTGGAAATCCGCGCGGCCGCCAGGGACCTGCTCGGAGACGCCGTGGAACCTTCGTCTGAGCGCCTGATCGAAAGGATCGAGGATCAGATCGAGGCGCGCAGCGATGCGCTCGCTGCCTGGGAGCAGATCGAACTTGCTCGCTTGAAGGCCGAGCGAGCCGCTGACGCCGGCGAGCAGATACGCTTGGAAATGAGAGCAGTGCTGGGAAGCGTCGGCATTGTATCAGAGTCCAACGACACCCTCGAAGCAATCATGGCCATCGCGGAGCCGTTTCTGGATCGGCAGCGCAAGGTGGACGCCGAGTATGCCGAGGCGCTCAGAATGGTGAGCTCCAAAGAAGAGGATCTAGCGGCACGACGGGTTGCAGTAGGTGTGGCGGAGCGTCGCGAGGAGGAATGGCTGGCCGGCATTACCGAAGCACTCAAGGGAACTTGGCTCGAAAGCGGGCTCTCCGCATCCGGCGTCGGCACTGTGCTCGATCAATTGGCCGAACTTTCAAGAAGCCTGCAGGAACGGGACGACCTGCAGCTGCGTATCGACAAGATGGAGGCCGACAGGGCCAATTTTCTGGTCGAGGTCATCGCCGTTGCGGTTGAAGCCGACGAGCCGACGAAGGATACCGACCCGGAGCAGTTGGCCATCCGCCTTGCCGAGCGCCTAGAGCGTGCCGAGCGGACACGTGAAACGAAGGCAAGCCTCGGCAACGACCTGAAGCGCCTCAAGGAGGCGCGCGACATCCTCGACACTGAGATTTTGGCACACGAACGCCGCAAGAACGAGGTGCTGGGCGTCTTTGGTGTCGCCACTCTGCCCGAGGTAGTCGAACGCGATGAGCTGTTGCGTGAGCGCGATGGCTTGCGCACCACCGTCGCCGAACTTGAGGAACGGATAGTGGCGGAGCTCGCGGTCGACGGATTCGAGCAGGCCCGCTCGATCCTGGACGCGATCGATTTCGACGGCCTCGCGGTCGAGAAGGCTGAGGGTGAGCAGCGGCTTCGCCTGTTCGATGAAACCATCCAGCAACAGCTGATCCGGCAGACGCGCGCGGCCGACAAGCTGGACGCCATCGGCGGTGATAGTGCGGTTGCACGCCTGGATGCTGAACGGCGCACAACCCTGCTGGAAATCGAGGAGAAGGCCGTTCGCTACATAGAGCTGAAGCTTGGCATCATGTCGGCTGGCAATGCTTTGCGGATCTACCGTGAGAGCCATCGCTCCGGCATGATGGCGCGCGCATCAGACGCGTTCAAGCTAATGACGCGTGGCCAGTATTCGGGGCTGACAACCCAGCCTGTAAGAGGTGGTGAGGTTCTCATTGCTGTGCAGGGTGACGGGCAATCCAAGGTCACCGAAGCGCTTTCAAAGGGTGCACGATTTCAGCTGTACCTTGCCCTAAGACTCGCCGGTTATTACGAGTTCGCGCAATTTCGGCCCTCGGTCCCATTCGTCGCCGACGACATCATGGAGACGTTCGACCATATTCGCTCGGAGGAGGTTTTCAGGCTGTTCGGAGCGATGGCAAACACAGGTCAGGTCATCTACCTGACGCACCATAAGCATCTATGTGAAATAGCTGAGGCTGTCGTACCGGGAACGAGGATCCATCAACTCGCACAGTAATTTTCTCCGGAATACGTGAACGAACCAGTGAAGGACGCCGAATTTGACGGCAAGTATGCGCCCAAAGTCAGACGTTCCGGCAAACTTCGCGTTCGTCCAAAAGCGGACATATCGCCCGAGCCATAGACGGCCCCGATGTGCCCATAATGGACGTCCTGCAAATTCATTGTCCTGCCGAATCTGGACTTCGAGAGCTGGCCCTAAACAGCAATTGTATCGCGCCTAGCCGTCCTATCGCCGGGGCGCCAATTGTAAACAACGGCGAACTATACCAATATCGTTACTGGCTTCTTCCGGTGCGACTCGGGAGAACGGGATGGGCAATGAACGCGAAGACGCAAACGGGAAAACACAGCGCCGCTGGCCAATACCTCGGCTATGCGCTTCAACCTGTACGCCTTTGCTTTCACCTGCTCAACGCGCCTAGCGGCGCCTTGGTCTCTCTTGAACATTTAGACGATGTGGCGGTTCACCTGGTCGGCGGCGAAGTCGTTCTTGAGCAAAGCAAGAGCGCACTGAAGCAAAATCCGATATCCGACTGGGCTGCGGACCTGTGGAAGTCTCTGGCCAACTGGCTCAGCTTCATGGCGGCGGGAGAGATCGACCCGGCGACCAGCCATTTCCGGCTATATGTCACACCGGTGAAGGCGGGTGCCTTCGCGATCGCGCTGAACGACGCGAAAACAGATGCCGACGTGGAGGCGCTGGTCGCTAACCTCGCCAAAGCCCACAGCAAGCTGAAAGCTGCACCGGCATGCGACGCCGACGTCCAAGCTTTCCTGAACGCTGATGCGGCTCATTGCGCCGCCTTGGTCAAGAATCTCGCCGTTATCAGCGTCGATGCAGATCCCGTCGATCCGATACGCGCGATCTTCAAGCCGACGGTCTCTCCGCTCATCATCGACCTAGTGTGCGAACGCGCGATCGGCGCTGCGAAGGAGGCGGCGGACAGGCTGATTAGAGCTGGCAAGCCCGCCATCTTGGACGTGGACGCGTTTCAGGCCGAGCAAAGAGCATTTGTTCAGAAGAACAACCTTCCAGGGCTGCTGTCGTCTTTCACCAAGCAACCGCCTGTCGAGGCCATCGAACAATTGATCGCCGACCGTCCCGCCTTCGTCCGCCAACTCGAGCTGATCGAGGTGGGAGACGAAGCGTGCGTCCGGGCTGTTAGCGATTACCTTAGGACGCTCGCCGACATCTCGATCTGGGGCGAAAGCGGGCTAATCTTTGAGAAGAACCTAAGTGACTGGGACGATGATCTTGTCGGTCGCTATGAGCACGTCAGTGCAGAGGTGCACGACATACAGGCCGGACACCCCGCAACGGTTCGTGGTAGAATAGTTTACAGGCGCTGCGCGCAGTTGCAGCCTCCACTCGATGGTCGAGTCGTCCCCGGTCATTTCGTCCACGGATCATTCAACGCCCTTGCCCACGGCCTGCGCCTCGGCTGGCATCCCGACTACCAGACTCTTTTGGAGCCAGCGACTTGATTGAGGCTGGCCGATCGCACCTACCGCTCAGCGACCTCGCCCTTGTCCAGAATCCAGGACTTGGGGCTTTCGCATTGTGGCAATTTGGCCAAGGTTTCCAGGCTGAGGACGAACGTCCAGCGCCGTTCGCCTTGGCGTTTCTCGTGCTGCCAATCGTCCTGCATCGCGCAACGCTCGAAATCGTGACTTCGACAAACCGACCCTCTGGACTGGCGCTCTTCGCGGCCAAGCTCGGGAAGGAACGGGAACAACTCCTCGCCGTCCACGAGCGAGCGCTGCTGCTGCGTACTCTGACATTGCAATCGGCCGCTGTCGGTGTGAGCGGGCGGCTGCTGTCCGTGGATTACAAGGATGCTACTTTAAGAGCAAACGTACCAGAACCGAAACCGAGGAGGCTCGTCCTTCCAGAGCGCGTCAAGCACCTCGGACCTGCCTCGGAGAAATTGGGTTTCTGGTTTTCGAACCTGGGGACCGCGCAGGTGGCCAACCTGTTACGGGTGGAGTTCTAGATGTATTTCCAGCTTCGAAAACTGATCCTTTGGCCCCGCAATGGTGCAGCGCCGCGGGTCGTCAAGTTCGAGCCCGGTGTCGTCAACGTCATCAGCGGCGCGTCGAAGACCGGGAAGTCCGCCGTTATCCCTATTGTTGATTACTGTCTGGGCTCGGAGAAATGCGCGATTCGGGTGGGCGTAATCCGCGAGAACTGCAGCTGGTTCGGCATTCTGATCGAGACGCTGGAGGGCGAAAAGCTCTTGGCGCGACGCGAACCGGGGGACCAACAGAGCACAGGCGACATGGTGCTGCTGGAGGGCGCACAGGTCGAAATTCCGGAGACGATCACCGACAAGACCACCAATGTCGACACGGTCAAGCGCGCGATGAACCGCCTGGCAGGACTGACTGACCTCGACTTCGAACCAGGTACAGAGAATGGATTCAAGCAAAGGCCAAGCTTCCGCGACCTCATGGCCTTCACGTTCCAACCTCAGAACGTGATCGCCAATCCCGACGTGATGTTTTTCAAGGCCGATACGACGGAACACCGGGAGAAGCTAAAGACCATCTTCCCGTACGTTCTGGGCGCGGTCACGGCAAAGATTCTCCAGGCGCGGTTTGAGATCGATCGGCTCCAGCGCAACCTCCGCCGGAAGGAGGCTGAGCTACGCGCGATCGTGTCGGCAACTGGCGCTTGGCGGGCGGAGGCGGAGGCGTGGCTGCGTCAGGCAGTCGAACTTGGCCTAGTCGATTCCTCCACTGAAGTGCCGAAGGACTGGAGTGACGTTGTTGACCTGCTTCGGCGCGTGTCGAACAGCAACTCAAGTCTTGCTCGACCAAGCCTGGCCGGCATCGATGTGGTGCTGACGCGTCTGGAAACCCTTCGTGCGTCGGAAACTGAAATCGCCGCGCGACTTACCGAGCATCGTCAGCGCCTGAACGAACTGCGCCGTCTGGTGGAGAGCAGCGAGGCGTACGGCGACGCCATGCGCATCCAACGTGACCGCTTGGACCTTTCCACGTGGCTGAGGGACTTGGCCGACGAGTTCGCCGATCCGTTGGTCGCACTCGGGGACGGCGGCCGCGAGAAGGTCTTGGCCCTTTGCGACAACCTCGGCGGTCTGGAGATCCGACTGCGGACCCACCCTGCGATGTCTAACACGCTTGACAAGGAAATCCTGCGCCAGCGCGGCGCCGCTGAAGCGGTCCTATCTGAGTTGAACGATGTCCGTAGCGAGATAGCGGTGCTGGAACGGGACTCTGACGTCGCCCGAGACGAGGCCAATCGCTTCGATAGGCTTGAGCGCTTCCTCGGTCGATTGGAGCAGGCGTTGCACGTCTACGACCGCGCCGACCAGTCGTCGGATTTGCGGCAGGAACTCACCTCGCTGCAGGCCGATATTGCAACGCTGCAAAAGACGATCTCCGAGGCCGACATCCAGCGCAAGCTATTCAACGCGTTGCACCAAGTCTCCCATCATGCCAATCGGCTGATTCCGCAGCTTGACGCGGAGTGGCCCGAGGCCCCGATTAGGCTGTTGATTGAAGACCTGACCGTCAAGGTGACTAGGGGAACGCGTGAGGACTACCTGTGGGAGATTGGCAGCGGCGCCAATTGGCTCGCGTATCACGTCGCACTAATGCTTGCGCTGCAGCACTACTTCCTGGCCGAACCTCATCACCCAGTCCCTGGTCAGCTGATCTTCGACCAACCTAGCCAAGTCTATTTTCCTAAGCGGGCGGCGGGCGACGAGGGCCCCGACCTCATCGCGTGGAGGGATCAGGACGTGGTCGCCGTCAGGAAGGTCTTTGCGCTCCTAGGCGCTGAGGTCATGGCCGCGAAAGGTCGCCTCCAGATCATCGTGCTGGATCATGCAGATGAGGACGTCTGGGGCAAGCTTCCCGGAGTCAAGTTGATTGAGGAATGGCGTGGACAGGCCCTCGTGCCTCAGGCTTGGATTGCCGCCGCATCTTCCAACGGTGGATAATAATCTGCTGCCAGAGGAGAAGGCATGGCGAACGTGGACGAGATCAACCGTCTGACGGCCCTTGGCTTGAACGTCATCACAGCCATGGATGTCGCGGAAGGAAAACTAGACGAAGCCTTCGAGGTCGCCCGCGCTCAGGAGAAACGCAAGGTCGACATCTGGTGCAAAGGAAGAAAGAACATTCCGGTTGCACTGACTGCGATATGGGACTGCGATCCTGCAAACTTCTATCTCGCGTTCGACGGCGATGATCCCAGCGACCACGCTTCGACGGATTTCATTCTTATCGACGCTGATGTCACTGACGTTGGCGGCAGGCTTACCTACGCCGCCAGCAGGGACAAGGGTCCTTGGCATCAACGTTACAAGAGCAAGAGCTGTGGGATCGCCTACCGATGGCTGCATGGCCGCGGTGTCACACCGCCTTTGCTCGGCGAGTACCAAGGCCAAGTTCACATCGTAGGAGGCATGCACCGCTTCCATCTTGCCAAGCACTATGGGACGACGCGCATGCCATTCCTCGTCCGGAGGGCCGAACTAGCCGCAGTAATGGCGTTGATCCCCTCGGCGACCGACACCGCCAACTCGTAATGGCGGGGACTGCAGAAAAGAAGCGAATGAGTTGCGAACTTACCGGGATCACTCCCCGAAAGCTGACCGACGGCTTCCGGCCCCGTTGCGGCCATTCTTACTCCCGCACTTTGGCTTTTCCAGCGCTAAACCGGCCTTGGGCGATGAATGGAAACGGTCAGATGTTCCCGGTCTGTGCTCGAAAAGTCGCATAAAAGGGCAGACTGGTGTGACGTCCGGAATTATTGGGCCTTTCACGGGTTTACCGGTCCCGAATTATCGGTTGCTGGCGGGCGGGCTATGCGATTGAAAACAGGAGAGTTTTCTGGCTAAGGGTGGGGTTTCAGACTGAGTTTACCAATGCCCTTAATGACGATTAATTCTGGATTGGCATCAGGTGATTGGGTTTGCGCAGAATATAGCCGCCCTTATTGGTAAACCCGCTCACGGTCGACAACGGATTGGTCAACCTAGGACGACAGGATTGGTAAACCGGAGCCGCCCTATCGACGAAGGTCTAGCTTGGCGCATTCACTGTCGCCGGTAGGCAGATATTCGGGCGACAATCGGGACCAGCGTGCGACGCCGCCAAGCGTGAGACACGTCGGCTACGCCGCAAATCGACACGGTTTGACCGGGCGCAATACCGCACCGATCTTCTAATCTCGGCTTAATTCCGGAGAGAGGCAGATAATTCCGGACGCCACACTGATTGGTAACCTAAGGCCACCCACCACGCGGATTGGTAGCCCACAGGAATAGGTTTGGTAACCCTTATCGAGTGAGGGCCGCTCGTACCTTTCGGCGGGTTCGTTTCAGTTCTAAGCCCGGCTTAATTCTGGACAACGACAGATAATTCTGGACGGCACAGTGGAACTCAACGCGTTGTAAGGATGGCATAGAGAAGCAGTAGCCCTCCAGTCTCGCTACTGGAAAAATTCTGGAAAATGGGTCTGCTTGGCTGGACGCAGAACGTTGTGATTATTCAGCCGGCATTTCTGAAGCTTCTCGAACACAAACAGCTTGCCTTCGCGCACGCTATCTTCGAGCGACTTCGCCTTCGCCAGATGCGCCGCAATCGCGCTGGCCAGCATGCAACCTGTTCCGCGCATCGATATAGCAAGGCGCGGCGTGTCGAAGTGGATGGGTTCATGATCGGAGCGTAACAGAATATCGGCCGATCGGGGACCCGACGCGTGCCCACCCTTGATCAGCAGGGCCTGAGGGCCGACGGCCTGCAGTCTTTGTCCTTGTTGGAGCGCACCGTCCTCATCCGAAGCCGGTTCGGAACCAGTAAGGAGCGCCAGTTCAGGAAGGTTGGGCGTGACAATGCAGCAAAGCGGCATCAAATCGCGCTTCATGGCAGCGATAGCGCCTGCTTCCAGAAGTGCGCGGCCTGAGGTGGAGGCCAGCACAGGGTCGAGTACTGCCGGCACTTGCGGAAATTTGCGCAGCACTGCGGCAACGGCAACAATGATCTTGGCAGTCGCCAGCATGCCGATCTTGATTGTGGCTACGTCGTTGGCCTGTAGCGCGGCACACATCTGATTGGCCACCATGCTGGGTGGCGAATGATGGATTTCGATCACGGCGTCGTGCGTTTGCACCGTTAGCGCTGTGACGGCGAGACAGGTGCGCACGCCAACGGCAGAGATCGTCTCGATGTCGCGTGCTATTCCAGCACCCCCGCTGGAATCTGATCCGCCAACGACAAGCACATGCGGTTCTCGTCTCATCGCCATCGGTCCGTCTTTTCGATCCATTCTCGCGTGCGCGCTTCGGGGTCGAAGCTCAACGTGATGTCCGTGACCACTGCGGCGCTGTTGGCGCCGGCCTCAAAGACGCCGTCGAGGCGGTCGGGGTTGAGGCCGCCGATGGCGACCAATGGGATCGGCGCCACCCGCCGCTTCCACTCGCTGATCCGCTCTAGCCCTTGCGGTGCCCACTTCATTTTCTTCAAAGTGGTGGGATAGATCGGACCGAGCGCGACATAGTCGGGCTCGGCAAACATGGCCGTTTCCAGCTCGACATGATCATGCGTGCTCAATCCGAGCCTGACGCCCGCTGCCCGTATCCTCGAGAGGTCGGCCGTTTGCAAATCCTCCTGGCCCAGATGCACGAAATCGCAGCCTTCCTCGATTGCCAGGCGCCAATAATCATTGATGATGAGCTGGCTTTTGTGTTGGACACACCAGGCCTTCGACTTGCGGATCTCCGCGCGCAGCCCGGTTTCATCCATGGTTTTGATGCGAAGCTGAATCAGCTTGACGCCGAGCGGCGCCAACCTTTCGATCCAGGCGGCGCTGTCGACGATCAGGTAGAAGGGATCGAGCTTCATGAAAAAACGGCCCTGCCGACCATCGGTGTCGATGGCACGGCGACGTCGCGCGGTTCGAGCATTCCCGAACTGAACGCCTCACGACCGGCGTCGACCGCCTTACCGAAAGCACGCGCCATGCCGACCGGATCTGCCGCCTTGGCGACCGCTGTGTTCAGGAGCACGGCGTCAAAGCCGAGTTCCATGACGGTGGCCGCGTGCGACGGCCGTCCGAGCCCCGCATCCACAATCAGCGGGACGCCAGGGAAATATCCGCGCATCGAGCGCAGCGCCGTCATGTTGACCGGTCCCAAGGCGGAACCGATCGGTGCGCACCACGGCATCAGGACCTTGCAGCCCGCTTCCAGCAGCCGCTCGGCGACAACGAGATCGTCGGTGGTATAGGGGAATACCGCAAAGCCGTCCTCGCACAGGATGCGGGCGGCTTCAACCAGACCGAACACATCCGGCTGTAGCGTGTCGTGATTGCCGATCACTTCGAGCTTGATCCAGTTGGTGCCGAAGACCTCGCGCGCCATTTTCGCGGTGGTGACGGCTTCCTTGACGGAGAGGCAGCCGGCGGTATTGGGCAGGGTTCTGGCGCCCAGCGAGCGGATCAACGACCAGAATTGTTCGCCGGCCCTACCGCCCGCCATCTCACGCCGCAACGAGACGGTCACCACCGACGTGCCCGATGCCTTGACTGCATCGGCAAGGATGGCCGGCGAAGGATACTGAGCCGTGCCGAGAAGCAGGCGCGACGAAAGCTCGGTTCCATAAAGCTCCAACATGCTAGCCGCCCTGCATGGGCGAGAGGATTTCGATCCGGTCGCCGTCGCTCAACTGGAACTCCGCGCGGTTGGCTTTGTGCACGAGGTCGCTGTTGACGGCGGTGGCGAGCCAATCGCCCTCATAGTCGAGCGCGGCAAGCAACTCGGCCAGCGTGGTGGCGGCAATCTCACGCGCCTCGCCGTTGACCATCAGTTTCATGAGCATGCTCCTTGGTTCTGTCTTGACTGAAAACCAGGTCGGCAGCCTGGCGCGCCATGGCGGGGGCGAGGAGAAAACCGTGACGATAAAGACCGTTGATCGCGATGATCTCACCGTCTGTTTCGACGCGTGGCAAATTGTCGGGAAATGCCGGACGGACACCCACACCGGTTTCAACGATCTCGGCCTCACCAAAGGCCGGATGGAGGGCATGGGCGGCGCCCAGCAGCTCCATCATGGAACGCGCCGTCACCGGTCCGGCGCTCTGGCTTTCAATCATCGTCGCTCCGATCATGAAACGGTGATCGGTGCGCGGCACGGCATAAAGCGGAAAGCGTGGATGAAGCAAACGGACCGGCCGCGACAGCGAGACATCAGGCGTGCGAAGGATCAGCATTTCGCCGCGAACACCGCGCAGCCTGTCATCGGCCGCTGCCATTCCCATGCAGTCTATCTGACGGGCGAATCCCGAAACAGGCCGGGCGTCGCAGCCGAAGTGGAATTTGACACCCATGGTCGCAAGCTTGTCATGAAGTGCCGCCATCGCCGGGCGTGGGTCGAGGTGAGCCTCGTCGGGGAAGAGCAATCCACGCCGGAAGCGGCCGGCGAGGTCGGGTTCCAGGAGCGCAATTTCGTTTTCATCGACGCGCCGATGCCCTGACGTGCGACTGGCGAACCGGTCAAGCTCACCGGCATCACGCGGCGCGGCCACGACCAATGTCCCGGCCCGTGTCACCTGACCCGACAGCACCGCATCCCACCAGTCGGCAGCATCGCGTCCGAGATCCAGCACCGGCTGCTCCGCGCTTTCGCGCTCGCACCATGGCGCCAGCATGCCGCCGGCGAACCACGACGCGTTGCCACCAAGGCCATGCCGCATCTCGGCGACGGTGACCGTCGCGCCGCGGGCGGCGAGTTCGAAAGCGACGGTGAGGCCGGCAACGCCGGCCCCTTTGACGAGCACCCTCATGATGGTTTGGGAGCCTCTGGCACGACCGGTACGCCAGTCTCGTCCGCCTGCATGTAGAGATCGCCGCCCTCCCGGTATTTTGCCGCCATTGCCGCCATGCCTTCCTTCTGGGCCTCGGCACGGATGTCGTGGGAAATGCGCATGGAGCAGAATTTCGGCCCGCACATCGAACAAAAATGTGCCAGCTTGTGCGCCTCCTTGGGCAAGGTCTGGTCGTGGAAGGACCGTGCGGTTTCGGGGTCGAGCGACAGGTTGAACTGGTCCTCCCAGCGGAACTCGAAGCGCGCGCGCGAAAGGGCATCATCCCTGGTTTTCGCTGCCGGATGGCCCTTCGCCAGATCGGCTGCATGGGCGGCTATCTTGTAGGTGATCACGCCAATCTTGACGTCGTTGCGGTCGGGAAGGCCGAGATGCTCTTTCGGCGTGACGTAGCAAAGCATTGCGGTGCCGAACCAGCCTATCATGGCGGCACCTATCCCTGAGGTGATGTGGTCATAGCCCGGCGCGATGTCGGTCGTCAGCGGCCCCAACGTGTAGAACGGCGCCTCACCGCACACTGCGAGCTGCTTGTCCATGTTCTGCTTGATCTTGTGCATGGGGACATGGCCCGGGCCTTCGATCATCACCTGGCAGTCCTTTGCCCAGGCAATCTTGGTGAGTTCTCCAAGTGTTTCCAGTTCGGCGAATTGCGCCGCGTCGTTCGCATCGGCGATTGAACCGGGACGAAGGCCGTCGCCGAGCGAGAAGGAGACGTCATAGGCTCTGGCGATGTCGCAGATCTCCTCGAAATGCTCGTAGAGGAAGCTCTCCCGGTGATGGTGCAGGCACCATTTGGCCATGATCGAGCCGCCGCGCGAGACGATGCCCGTGACCCGGTCGACGGTCAGCGGGATGTAGTGCAGCCGCACGCCGGCGTGGATGGTGAAATAGTCGACGCCTTGCTCGGCCTGCTCGATCAGCGTGTCGCGGTAGACCTCCCAGTTCAGATCCTCGGCGATGCCGTTGACCTTTTCCAGCGCCTGATAGAGCGGCACCGTACCGATCGGCACCGGCGCATTGCGCACGATCCAGTCGCGGATGTTGTGGATGTTGCGGCCGGTCGACAGGTCCATCACCGTGTCCGCGCCCCAGCGGATAGCCCAGACCATTTTTTCGACCTCTTCGGCCATCGACGATGTGACAGCCGAGTTACCGATGTTGGCGTTGATCTTGACCAGAAAATTGCGACCGATGATCATCGGCTCGCTCTCGGGATGATTGATGTTGGCGGGAATGATTGCGCGCCCGCGCGCCACCTCGTCGCGCACGAATTCGGGTGTGACGAAATCTGGGATCGCCGCGCCGAAGGCTTCGCCGTCGCGTTGCAGCTTGCCGCGCATCACCTCGCGGCCGAGATTCTCGCGGATGGCTACGAACTCCATTTCTGGCGTGATGATGCCGGCGCGCGCATAGGCAAGTTGGGTCACCGCCTTGCCCTGCTTGGCCTTGAGCGGCCGATTGCGTATCGGAAATTCCGGTGTCAGGCGCTCGCCGGTGGCGAATCCATTGTCTTCCGGCCGGACGTGGCGGCCGTCATAGGCTTCGACATCGCCACGCGCCGTGACCCATTCGTGGCGAAGCCGGGCAAGGCCTTTTTCGATGCTGGTTTCGACTGATGGATCGGTGTAGGGGCCGGACGGATCGTAGACGGTGACGGGCGGTTCGCCGGCCGTCGGATGGACGGAAATCTCGCGCATCGGCACCCTGATCTGCGGGTAGAGGACGCCGGGCTTGTGGATTTTCCGCGAGGCGGGCAGTGGTCCCGTCGATACGGCGGGGGTGAGGGCATTCATCGTGAGGCTCCTTTGCTCATGCATTGGAGACCCAGTTCTGTGCCGGAAGGATGAAAAGACGCTTCTGTAGACCTGCTGCAACAGGACCTCGGGCGTAAACTCCCGCAAAGCGCTTGCACCGTCCCTACGCCAGTATGAACTGGATCAGGTTCAACGGGTCACTGCGCCGCGAAAGCCAGCAGTATCTCAGCCCCTTGCCGGGACTCCCCTGGTGAATGCCTTAGGTTGAACGGGCTGACGCTATCTTGTCAAGCGCATTCGGGCGCCTTCGGCCGGTGGCGACGACCGGCGGCCAGCCGGGCGGAGAGCTCGCGCATGCATCGGGGACAAGTCACGCCCCGTAGACCGGGGCTGAATGGCCAAAGCCTCATTCGCTTCGTGAAGGATGGAGAAACTGTATTGGCCATGTGCGCGTATCGACCAAGTAGCTCAGGCGGTCACGGATGTGGTTATTCTGGTCGAAGGTGACGAACGGCCTTGGGGGTCACCTCCTTTAGGATTCAGAGGTTGGAAGACGGCTTCTCGCGATCACGGCCATCAGGAAATACCTGTCTTCGGCTCAACCTCGACATGGCGTCCGATCGACCGCAGATATACAGCTATCTCGTTCATGAGATGATCGCGTTCGCCGTAGATTTCAGCAATCCTACGCAGCTGTGGCTCGACGGCCCTCCGTTGCGCTGGCGTGAAATCAGCATCGCCAAAGACGTATCCCAAGTTGCCAATCGCGCAAATTTTGCAGCCGGCGTCCACAACTGCTTGTACGAATGCCGGAATGTCTTTTTCTTGCATGGTCTTCATGTCGAACCTCTCGTGAATGGCGTGCTTGCGCCCCAATCTGCCTTTTCAGCGTGTCCTCTGGGCGGCGCAAGCCCTGAGCGTGACTGTGCACGGGCAACCTCGACTATCCCATCTGCCACGCTCTTTAGAATCGGTGGGGTCTGGTGATCGCAGGCTGGGCCACTCAAAAGCCTGCAAGAAGAAAGTCATGGCGACCATTGCTCAAGATCGCAAGGGTGCGTGCAAGACCTTCCGTTGGCAGTCATGCACGCTCGCTCAGAGATAGTCCGGCCGCGGAAATTCTCCCTTATTCGTAAGAAAGCTCATTGAGCAACTGGGCATTGAGCAACTGGGTCTCACGTCACGGGTCTCGTGTGCTTCACAGCCGAAAAATAGCCGCCGTGGCAATTCTCGAAAAGTGCAGGCTACCTCGTTAAGGACACTGCGGATGATCGTTCGCGCTTGGCAAAAGCGAACGGATTAGTCTATGGCTCTCGGCAGGGGGGCGAGTTATGCGGCGGGTGCGAATCCTTCAAGTAGGCGATATTCACTATCCGGACTGGCATCCTTCCTCTAGCAACATCGATGCCAAGGATAGCAAGTTCGCTCCGAAAATAACGCAGAAGCTACGCGCGTCTTCGCTGCGTGCCGTCTTGACGAAACTTCGGCGGCTGACGACTTCGAAGCCCTTGGATTCGATCGCCTTCATGGGGGATTTCACGAGCCGTGGCGACAAGACCTTCATTGCTTCGGCATTCCAGCATTTCACGTTGCTCTGCCGCGCACAGGGACGCAGTTCAAAGGCGCTTCCGTTGATATTCGTACCGGGAAATCACGATGTGAACCGTGATGACGCGCGCGAACTTGGACCGACTGAGAAATTCAGCGAAATGGCGAGTTTAGCCGCCCGCTTGGGTTGGCAGACCGTTCCCGTGGACCAACCCGTGCACTTCAGACTTCCGACAGGATCCGCAGGCGCAAACTTCATCCTCGTCAACACAGCGATAGGCAGTTGGGAGCTTCAAAACCTTCCCGCGTTCCTTCGTGATCGTCTCGAGGCACTCAGTCCTTCTACAGAGCCTGTAGATCTCGGCTCGCCGGACATCTCGGGACATTCGCCCGCGACACCTCCCAGCGATCCAGACAAGGAGGCGTCCGACGACGAGTATTACGGTCAGATGGACACGCCATACATCTCGCGTGAGATGCTTGCAGGCCTACAGGAATTGCTCCAGCAGCCCGACATGCGTTACGGCATCATAATCGGCCATCACAATCTGCTGCCACAAAAGACTCCGCGCATTACGCCATACGCGGAGATGCTCAACAGCGGATTTGTCAGAACTCAGCTGCTGCAGGGCAACAAGCCTATCGTCTACCTGCATGGACACATACATGCTGATCCGGTCGAGATCGTCAACGATCCAAGGTTTCCGGACGGCAAATTGATCTGCATCTCAGCACCAGAGATACAGTCAGGTTTCAATGAGCTCGTCTTCTTCACGACCGATCAGGGAGAGCTCGTCGGCATCCGACTTATACCCTACCGCACCAATGTCGCCGACGGGACGGTCATGGAAGGCGAACATTGCTTTATTTCGACCATGTCCAACGGCAAGGCCTTTCTGAACAACGACACGTTTGACCTGCTGCGCCGACTGCGCGACCATGCCACCAGGCGCGGGAATGGGTTACTCTTCTGGGACGAGATCACTGAGATTGCTGCCTCCGCCGAGCTCGGGCTAGATCTGGAAGACTCTCTTCTGATGCTCCAAGCGGCGCGCTTCATCGAGATAGACGGCCTCACCAAGGCAAACTCGGCTTGGCGCATTAAGGTAAGGGACGAATAGCGATGGAGAATCCGTTCGGCCCCAACAGGATCGAGTACGAAAGCCGCCCGATACTGTGGTTCAGTCAGAAGTCGGCGTTGATTTCTGCCGCCGCCAAGCCGGTCTTCGTCGCAGGGACGAGAGGCAGCGGCAAGACCAGCATTCTTCGCTCGCTTTCCACAGTCCATATTCTTGAAGACAAAAGTCTCTCGGACCAAGTCGGCAAGCTCGCTTGGTATGGCGTCTTCTTCCAGCTCAATGAGACATTCTCGCCCCTAATCGACAACGCCGTTCTGAACCTCATTCCGGAGCGGATACGCTTCGACACGGCCGCCGTGATCCCGCGGCAATTCGTAATCTTCTCTCACTATCTGGAGCTGAAGATAGTCGAACGCCTGCTCGAGAGCATCGGCCAGCTCAGACGCGACGGCCACTTGAAATACCGGGCCTCCGAAGATAGGGACGTCGCCCTGGCACTGCATCGCGAAGTGCTGCACTTCATACCCCAACCTGCCCGTCTCGACTTCTTCAGCATCGATGAGCTGCGGGGTGGGATAACCCGGTACGTCGACGAATGCTTCAACGCGTTCTTCTTTGCCGCCGATGCCGGAGCGACCGGCTTCAGAGCAACAGACCCTGGCGCGATCATTAACAAGGTCGCGACCGCGATCACTCCACTTTTAAATGGCCCATCTTTCGCCGGTGACAGGGCGCCCTTCTTCAAGATACTGATTGACGACTGTGAAGCACTGACACCGCTCCAACAGCAGTTCCTGAACACCTTGGTGAGAAAGACGCGCGGCAACGTGAAATGGGTCCTCGCCTACATCGGCGGCCTCTACGACACGATCCGGACGATCATACCCGGCCAGTCGCTCTCGAATGCTGACCGGGACGTCGAGAATCTTGATTCAGTCGATCCGAGGGAGTTCGCCACGCTGTGCGAGAACGTGTCGTCGCTTCGGCTGTACTATGCGCTTCCTGACCATCTGCGGAGTGATCTCGAGCGCAACGATGCGCTCAGCGCGTTTTCGCTCAAAAACCGGCTGGGGCGGCTTTCCGTCAATGACATCATCGAGCGGGTTATCATATCGGGTCATTCCGAGGGCAGAGAAGAGCTTGTGGCACTTGCTGATGCAGCACGTGAATTCCTCTCCGTGAATTTGAGGACGGCGGATCAGCAGCAATTCCTTCTTGATCGAAAAGCGCGCCCTTATGCCGAAGGGCTGGCGCTCGCGCTCATGAACCCGGAAATTAAGCGCCGGCCCATGAGCAAGGCGGATGCTTCAAATCTGAAGAGGTCGATCGCCCGGAAACAGGGATGGGCTTTTCTGAAAGCGTGCCAGATGCTGCGTCTGCATGACTACCCGTACGTAGGGCACCAGATCATCACATCATTGAGCGACGTCTGTATACGCGATTTCCTTGATATAATGGGAGAGATCTTCCGCCGCAGTGTTCCGAGTTCCAGTGATCCACGAAAACTGGTGGAATTCATCAACTCGGATTTACAGATTCATCTCGAACAGCAGAGACAGGCTGTGAACGCCGCCTCTCAACGGAAGCTTGATGGACTTCAGGCGCTTTCACATCCGTACGAAGAAGAGAGCGTGCGCATGGTGCGGGCGTTGGGTTACCTGACCGCTCGCCTCCAGACAGAGTTTGCCGAAGAAAATGCTCTAGGAACGACAGAGAGAGGCATTTTCAGGGTTGATCTAAAGGAAATGCGCTCGCTGGTGAACCGACTGGAGCAACCCAGCGGAAAACTGGACGAGGTCCTGCGTCGGGCGGAAAGGGATGGGTTTATCCGGGAGGTCTCCGCCGCCGGCAACTTTGAGGTGGACCGCGCCGACCCCGCATCGAAGGAGATGATGATCAGATTGCATCGGCGATTTGCACCTTACTTCGGGTTCTCCTATCGCGGCCCGTACGAAATCAACACAATCCCTGCGGCGCGGATGGTCGACCTGCTTTTTACCAGGCATCGGCTCCCAGAAGACTGGGCCGACTCGGTGTTTAAGGAGCTCGTCGCGCGGCCCGCACTCAAGACCGAATTCCAGCACTCGCTTTTCGAGAGCGATCTCGAATGACCGCTTCAACTGTCGAGTATCGAGTCTTCGGCCATCTGGCCGTCACCGAGAAGGCGAGAGATGCAGGTACCTGCGAAACGATGGAGGCAGATATCGCGATCGTCGCGCTTGGATGGGAAACGCGTTTCGCCGCGTTCGAAAACCATCTTGACCTGAAGGTCGGCAAGATCGTGGTTCTGGACTTTGCTCTGAAGGAAGCGAACGTCCCAGCCGTCGAAGAAAACCGGCGAAAGCTCATCGCTATGGGTACCCGATGGGGCGTCGAAGTGACTGTGATCACCCTCGAGCCTTCCATCGAGTATCAGAAGAACATCAATCTCCTCGATCACCTGCTCACTCAGATGGCCGCTTC
This sequence comes from Mesorhizobium sp. M7A.F.Ca.MR.362.00.0.0, assembly GCF_004023175.1. Taxonomy (NCBI): domain Bacteria; kingdom Pseudomonadati; phylum Pseudomonadota; class Alphaproteobacteria; order Hyphomicrobiales; family Phyllobacteriaceae; genus Mesorhizobium; species Mesorhizobium sp. M7A.F.Ca.MR.362.00.0.0. The sequence goes on along the minus strand of NZ_RZTF01000023.1, from coordinate 974 downwards.
ATGTGGCTCATACGAAGGAAGCCTGCGGAAGGTTTTCGTCGAGTGCTCGACGATGCCGCGAATCTACATCCAATGGCTGATTGCGGTGGCATTCAAGAAAATGTCGATTCAGTCTCTCGAATTCGGGTACGCCGAAGGTATCTACGGGAACGCGATCGGCAAAGAGGATTTTTCCAGCGGCTTGGACCGATACGTCACCGTCCCTCATCTTCAAGGCAGCGGAGGAATGGGCGAAGAGAAAGTCCTGCTCGTGGGGATCGGAGGAGATGCCGACGTATTCTACGGATTGATCGATATCGTCAGTCCGGAACGGATCTCGCTCCTCGTCCCAAGAAGCGACAAGAATGCGCATATCGATGCTTTGCTCGATCAACAGGTGGCCAAGGTACGTGAAACCCACCGGCTCGAAGATGGCGAAGTTCGCGACATCCAGGCTTTCGGGCTGATGGCCCACCTCGATGCTTTCGAGACGTATCTCGACGGGTTCGGCTCGCGTGCGGTGGTGAACGTTTTTGTCAGCGGCCCGAAGGTTCAGGCCATCGCTGCTGCCGTGCTCGCCTGCTCCGACAGCCGCGTCCATCTCAAGGCAAGAATTCCCACCTCCTATGCCCATCGTGAAGTCTCAGCGAATGGGCGGTATCATATCTATAGGCTGATTGACCTGACATCCCCTGCCTGCAGCCTTCCCGGGACGTTCTGACACTATCTTGCATTCGAGTAGCATCATGGTCCCAGTAGCCGTTCCGCCAAGCCTTCAGCGCATGTTCGTGTCGCCCGATCCGGTCGATGGGGGGCTAATTCCCACTTGGAAGCTGCTCTACATCAGATCAGGGGGGAATGCAGACTGGCAGAATTCCGTCTAATTAGCGACTAGCTAAAACATATACTCAGGCGAGACTGTTCAGCATAGAAATAGTGAGTCGGCCGTGAACTATCCGCAAGCCATTGATCTGGCCTGTTGATTGAGGCGGATA
>NZ_RZTF01000239.1:5810-10030 GCF_004023175.1 Mesorhizobium sp. M7A.F.Ca.MR.362.00.0.0 | reverse complement strand
TAACTGCCCTTGGTCGGGTCGAGGCCGACCGTATTGACGGTGTAGCCTCCAGACGCCGCGGTGATGAAGGATTCCAGGCCGTCCGTCGAATCGCCGTCGCCGAAGGTGAAGATGGCGTCGGCGGTGGTCGCCGTGGTGAGGCCCGACGACAGGTCGACGCCGATGCCGACATTGTCGATCTTCGAACCCTGCAGAAAGCTGATGACCTTGTTGCCAGTGGTCGACGACAGGTCGATGCCGCGCGAGGTCAGGTCGCCGGTGCCGGTGATCGTGGTCAGGCCGAAATCGGCGGCCGTTGACGACCCGCTGAAGTCGATGCCGGTCTGGTTGGCGCCCGCGCCAAGCGTCACGTTGGTCGTGCCGAAGGTGACGTCGGCATTGGTGCCGGCGAAGTTGATGCCGGCCGGGCCGACGGTCGAGCCCATCGTCACGCTGGTGGTGCCGAAGGTGACTGCGCCAGCATTGTTGGTGATGTCGATACCATTGCCTGTCGCACCCGACACGGTCACCGTCCCGAAGGTCGCCGATGCGGTGCTGGCGACATTGGCGACGGACAGGCCGGTGGCCGCGGCATTGGTGATCGACAGCGGAACCGTGACGTTCAGCGTCGCGGTGCCGGCAAGACCAGTGACGACCGCGCCACCGCCGCCCACCGCCGACAGTGTCGAGCCGATGAAGCCGATCGCGCCGCCGACCGGGGGCAGCGACGAGCCGATCGCGAAAAGATTGCCGGTGCCGGTCGAGGTGATGCTGCCGTCGAAGGTAGCCGAACCGCCGGTGGTACCGTCGACCTTGACCGCCGTGCCCGGTGTGCCGGCGGAACTGGCTATGTTTGCCGAGACCGTGATCGCCGCGCTGCCGCCGAACACGACGACGCCGTCGCCGATGCCGGAATTGGTGATGGTGCCGCCGATCCCGATCGTGCCAGTGTTGTTGGCCAGGCTGACGTCGGCGCCCGAAACCAGCGTCGTCACCAAATTGTTGACCGTGACATTGGCCGAGCTATCCTGCACCGCGAAGCCCGGTCCATTGGCGACAACGGTGTCGATCTTCGTCGTGCCGTTGAAGGTAACGGCGTTGCTGACATTGGTCAGTCGGATGGCAGCGATGGCATCGCCATTGACGCGGTTCATGTCAACTGCGCCGAAAGTGACATCGCCACCTGCGGTGTTCTGGATGACGATGCCGCTCGAAACGATGCCACCCGAGCCGTCCACGGTGACGCTGGCGAAATTAACACCGGCCGTGCCGATGGTCATGCCGGTGCCGCCGATCTGGATACCCCTTTCGAGGACGCCGGCGCCGGTTGCCACGGTGTTGGTTCCCGTCACGCTCAGCGTGCCGCCATCAATGGCACTGAAGGCAAATCCGCCATCGGTGGTGAGGTTGAGCCCGCCGTTGAAGTTGATCGTGCCACCGGTGTTGCCGGTCAGGTCGATGGCATTGGCGAAACCGGTGTTGGCGGTGATCAGGCCGCCGAAGGTGGCGGTGCCGCCGGTCATGGCGTTGATCTTGACCGCGCTTGCAGCGGCGGTCTGGTTGATGGTGCCGTGGTAGGTGACGTTTGGCGTCGCCGTATCGATGTTGAACGCGATGCCCGTCGTGCCGGCGATCGAGCTTGCCGCGTCGAAGGTCATCGTGCCGGTGGAGCCGCCAACGATGCCGACGCCAGCGCCAGCGCCGGTGATATCGAAATTGGTGAAGGTGCCTGTGCCGCTGTAGTTGCTGAGCGACAGGGCGATGCCGCTGACGCCGCCGATCGTGGTGTCGGTGAAGCTGGCCGACGACGACGAATTGGCCACCAGGATACCGTTCTGCGCCGCCTGAATGTTCAGATTGGTGACGCCGATCGCCCCCGACGCGCCCATCAGGTTGACACCGCTGACGGCGCTGCTGATCGTTACGCCGTTGATGGTCAGGCCATTGACGCCCGAGCCGTCGATCGCCGCGCCCGAGCCGGCATTGCTGACGGTAAGGTTCTCGATGACGTTGCCATTCGCCACGTCGATAGTGCTGCCAACCGCATTGTTGAGCGTCGCCCCGCCATTGCCGAAGGGGTCATCTTGCACCTGCGTGCCACTGATGACATTCGTGCCGGTGACATTGGCGGGCGGCGAGCCCAGGTCCACGGAAGCGCCATTGGCGAAGGATACGATCTGCTGGCCGTCGGCAAGCGTGAAGCCGTCGGCATCGGTATCGATGTTTCCGGCCCCGTTGTTGACCAGGACGAAGATCGTGTTGGCAGGGGCCGCCAGCGCGTCCGCCGCGGTGGCATTGATCAGGTCGTTGACGCTGGAGCCGTCGCCTAGGCCCGTGTTGGCCGAACCCACGAAAACGACGTTGGCAATGTCGAACAGCTGCGGACCGTTCAGCACCGTGGTGTTGAAGGCATAGCTGCCGCTGCCCGGCGACAGGCCGCGCATATCGAGCGACGCGCTCGTGCCTGTGATCGAGCCAACCCCGGACGCGCCGAACACGAAGGTCGTGTTGGCGGTGGTGCCGGACGCGCCATGCGTGCCCATCTGGACGCCGGTGCCGGCTGAAATGACGCCGGCGCCGATCGTCACCGAGCCGCCGGCGGTGCCGGAAAGGTCGATGCCTGTCGACGTGCCGGCGCCGGCAATGTCGAGCGAGGTGGCGGTGAAGGTCGAGTTGCTGCCCGACAGGTCGAGCCCGGTCTTGGCCGTCGGCAGGCCCGTGATGTCGATATTGCCAAAGCCAATCGCGCCGTTGGTGCCGAAAATGTCGATTGCATTTTGACCCGGCTGGTCGATCGCGACATCACCGAACGTGATGGCACCGGAATTGGCGGCCAGTATGATACCAGAGCCAGTTGGAGCTGTGACGGTGACCTTGCCGCCAAAGCCAACCGTTGCCGAGCTGTTCTGGATGAAGATGCCGTTCGAGGCGTTCGAAATGGTCGTCGTGCCAGCGATATCGAAGCTGCCGGTGACGTTCGAGAGGCTGACACCGGTCCCGATGCCGGTATGGCTGAGGCTGGTCAGCGTGACATCGAGCCCAATCTGGGATGCGCTGAATCCGTTACCGCCGTTGCCGGAGATAATTCCGCCCGTGGTTGAAAGCGAGCCGGAGCCCGTCGATGTGGCGTCAACGCCGCTGCCGCCATTGTCCTTCGCATCAAGCGTCTCGAAGGCGTAGGTTCCGTTGCCGTTGATCAGCAAGCCATCGGTATTGCCCGACAGTGTCGTCGTGCCGTTGAAGGTGTAGGTGCCATCGCCCTGGATCGAGAGGCCGGCGCCGGCATTGACCACCGACGTCAGGTTTGTGGCGGTAACGCTGTTGGTGCCATCGAACAGCACGCCGTTGAGACCTGCTCCGGAAACGGACAGGCCCGAGATCGTCACCGCGCTTACGCCGCTGCCATGAACGCCATTGGCGCTGCCGCCTGATATGTTGAAATCAAGCAGCGAGCTGTTGTTGGCAAGCGTCACGACATCGCCGGCGCCGGAATTGGTCAGCGTCGCCGCGCCGCTGGGGTCCGAGATGACTGCATCGTGCTCGACATTTTCGCCTGTGACGTTCACCGGAACGCCGCCGAGCGAGAAGGTCCGCCCGTTGCCGAACGAGGCCAGCGTCTGGCCGGCGCTGAGCGAGAAGCCGCCCGAGGCGTCGATTGCGGTGCCGTCGTTGACGAGCACGAAGATGGCGTCGCTGTCGGTGTTGCCATCGGCGGTGCCGACCGCAGCCAGGTTCGCCAGCGAGGAGCCGTCGCCGCTGCCCGTCGCCGACGAGCCAACGAAGATGACATTTTGCTGGTCGAACAGCTGCGGACCGCTGAACGCTGTCGAGCCGAACGCATAGTGGCCGAGCGTCTGGTTCAGGCCGCGCGCGTCGAGCGAAGCGGTGATGCCGGCGATCGAACCGCCGCCGAAGATGAACTCGGCGTTGGCCGAATTGGCGGGCGACCCCGCTAGGCCGAAGCGCACGCCGGTATCGACCCCGGCGATGACGCCACCAGCGGTGATGGTGATCACCGCGCCGCCGACGCTCGGCGAGGTCAGGTCGATGCCGATCGAGCCGGCCGCACCGGTGCCGGTGATGTTGAGCGACTGCGCGGTGAAATTGGTTTTGCTGCCGGAGAAGTCGAGGCCGGTGCCGACACCCAGTCCGGAGATGACGATGTTGCCGGCGACCACCGCCGCATTGACGCCGGCAAACGAGATGCCATCGGCGCCGGGATTGGTGATGTTGATGTCGCC
>NZ_RZTF01000239.1:0-5800 GCF_004023175.1 Mesorhizobium sp. M7A.F.Ca.MR.362.00.0.0 | reverse complement strand
ATCGGCGGTCCGGTCGTGTCGGAGATCGTCGTCGCACCGTTGACGGTGAAGCTGCCGGCGACATTCTCGAGCACGACACCCGACGTGCCGCCGCTCTGGCTGATCGAATCCAGCACGACATGCGCGGTGATCGGATCGGATGAAGACGGCGGTGCCGCCATTGCCCGATACAGTACCGCCGGTGGTGGTGAACGTGCCGCCGGTCGACGTGCCCTGCACGGTGATGCCGCGGTCGGTATTGTCCTGCGCATTGACGATAGCGAAAGTGTAAGTGCCCTTGCCGGTGATATCGAGACCGTCGTCGAGATTGCCCTGCAGCAGCGTCGTGCCGGTGAAATTGTAGGTGCCGTCGCCGTCGATATGCAGGCCGTCGAGGCCGTTGCCCGTGGCGGTGAAGTTGGAGCCGGTGATGCCGGTCGAGCTGCCCGTGAAGTTGGCGCCGTTGCCGCCCGCGCCGGTGACCGTCACATTGGTCAGCGTCGCGCCGGTGATGTTGTTGCCGAAAATGCCGTCGGCGCCGCCGGTGATGGTGATGCCGTTGAGCGTGTTGCCGTTGCCCAGCGTGATGACCGGGTTGGCGACGTTGGTGCCCTGGATCGTGCCGTCGCTACCGCCCAGGTTGAAGGTGCTGGTGCCGCCGCCGAAAAGCCTGGCGGTGACGCTTTCGCCGCCGCCGATGACGGTCTGTCCATTGGCAAGCGTCACGCCGCCGGTCGTCAGATTGCCGTTGCCGCCAAGCGCGACGACAAAGCCGTTCGCACCCGACTTGGTCACGGCGTCGTCCAGAGTCGTCGGGTCGGCCAGCGTGCCGGCGCCGGCGAGGCCGCCATCGGCGAAATAGAACTTGCCGAAGGCGGCATTGGTGGCGGCGTTGATCGCGACACGCGTCGTCGTGCCGCCGGTCAGCGTCTGCGACTGGACGCGGACGCCGATGTCGCCACGCACGCGCTCGTTGACGCGCTTGCGCAGGCCTTCGCTGACCGGATAGACCGGCTCCGGCCCGCTGTCGGCTCCATTGTCCGAGCCGCTGCCGGGATTGAACGGGATGTTCAGCCGCACACTGCCGGCGAACTGGGTGTCGTCGCGATTGTCGTTGCGGACCTCGCCGGCGAAGACCAGTTCCGTGTTGCTGCCGAAGACATCGCCGATCGTATACTCGAACCCAGCCTTGGCGCCGGTGACGCTGCCGTCGTCGCCATGCGGATCCTCGAAATGATAGCCGCCAATGTCGAGCCGCAGCGAGTGCTTGTCGGGCAGGTTGACCGGCACTTGCGCACCGATCTCGCCCTCGATGCCCCACGCCGCGTAGTCGCGATGGTCGAGGACAGAGATCTGCTCGATCAGCTGGTTGCTGACCATCGACAGGGTCGAGCTGGTCGAATGATCCGTCGAATCGCCCTTGATCGGCAGGTAGACGTTCACATGCGCATCGAAATGAGGCGTGATCGCCTCGGCGCCCAGCGTGACCGCGGTGAACTGGGTGGAGTTGTAGTTCTCGAGGTTGAGATAGGCGTAGCCGCCGATCATCAGGTCGGGGTTGACGATGCGGCGAATGCCGAGGCCGACATCCTGGCCGGAACCATCCTTGAAATCGTGCTTGGCCCGGACATCCAGGAACAGCACGGATTCGGCCGTCTGCTTGAGCGGGATGAAACCTTCGAGCGCGGCGTTGCCGCCATTGTTGTCGGCGCCGATGATGGCGCGGATCTGCGGCTGCCACAGCCCGTTGGGATCGCCATGGGCGGCCATGCCTGAAAGGGCGAGCGCCAGCGTCGTCAGCGCCGTCGTCTTCCAGAGATGCCTGGCGATTCGCGAACGGCGATAGCCGGCGCGAACGTGGAAATCCTCCCCACGCGCCGCTATCTCACCAACTTGCCGAGAAGTCTCGGTAGTTCCCATCCCTGGCGAGTCCTTCGGGGACTACACGCGCCCCGTGCAAACTCTTACTCGAATTCTATTGTATAGCGAGTCTCTGACGCTTCGATTTCTGAGGGCTTCCTGCAAAATTGTTCGCTGTATCCGAAAAGTCACAGTAATTTCGCCGGCTTGCTTGCCTCCGGCTCGGCTTTCGGAACAGTCGCCAGTGTTGTATCAAGCCATGCTCGGGAGAATACCGGGGCGCGGCGAGGAAACATGCAAGGCATCCGGCAAAACAACATGGCACTTACTTTAGACAAGTCTAATTTACTTGGCATGGCCGCGGGGCTGGCCGCCCTGTGGCTTGGTCTGGCCGCCGGCCCAGCCCTTGCCGAAGATGCCAAGCCGGCCCAGCCAAAGCCGGCTGAAACCAATGCAAAACCGGCCGATGCCAATCCGTGGGCAGTGAACTGCTCCTCCGGTTCGGCGACCACCGAGCTTCAGTGCCAGGTGTCGCAGAACCTGACCGAGGCCAAGACCGGGCAGCGCGTGCTGACCGTGACCGTGCGCCGCGACAACGGCAATGGCAGCCTCGCCATGCTGCTTGCCCTGCCGCACGGCCTGTTCCTGCCGTCCGGCGCCTCCTTCCAGATCGACCAGGGCCAGAAGACGACGATTGCCATCCAGACCAGCGACCAGAACGGCGCCTATGCCGCCACGCCGTTGTCGGCGGATCTCATCAAGGCCATGAAGTCCGGGACCAATCTGAACATCGGCATGGAATCGGTCACCCGCAAGCCGGTCACCATCCCGGTGTCGCTGGCCGGCTTCACCGCCGCTGTGGCCAAGCTGGAATCGATCAAGTAGCTGCTGTCAGCGGCTTGATTGTCGATGCCCGGAATGCTCCGTTGCCGCTTCGGACAGTGGAGAAACCCATGACAGGCTTTGTCGATCGCCAGCGCGCGGCGCAACTGATGGACCGCGCCGGCATCGAGGCGCTGGTGCTGTGCGCGCCTGAGGCCTTCCACTATGCGACCGGAGCCTCGATCGGGCCGTCGGGACTGTTCCGGCGCGCCGGCGCCGGCTTCGTCGTCATCCCCGCGGGCCAGGACCTGCCGATGGGCGTCGTGGTGGCGGATTTCAATGCGGGACAGCTGCAACTGGCTCTGTCGGATGCCGTCATCCGCAGCCACCCGATCTGGATCGAAACCGCCACGCTTGACGCCTCGACCGCAGGGCAAGGGCTGGCGCAACGCGTCGAGGCCGGCCTTGCCTCGTCTGGCCGGGCGCCTGGTTTTTCCCGGCCGGCAACATTCGAACTTGCCCGTTCCGTCCGCGAACTGAAGGAGATCCTGAGCGGGTTCGGACTTGAGCGCGCAAGGATCGGCGTCGATCTCGATTTTATTCCCGCCGCCGATCTCTCGGTCATGCAGGCGCTGCTGCCGGGCTGCACGATGGTCGACGGCTCGGCCGTGCTCGACAGGTTGCGGGCCATCAAGTCGCCGCGTGAGATCGATCTGCTCCAGCAAGGCATCATCCTGTCGGAAGCCGGGCTGGAGCGGCTGCAGGTCGATGCCATGGCCGGCATGCGTCAGGGCGATCTCATTGCCCTCTATCGGCAAGGCGTCGCCACGGCCGCGTCCGGCCTGTCCCATCCGGTCGCCACAGCCGAATATGTGACGCTGGGCGCGAAGGCCAAAAGCACCGATGCGAAAGCCATGCCTGGCGATCCGCTGAAGTGCGACATGGTCTGCACGGTCGGCGGCTACGCCTCCGACATGTCGCGCAATTTCACCTTCGGATCGCCATCCGCCGAGCAGGCCGAACTGCACGCGATCGCCGAGCGGGCCTTTGACGACGGGCTGGCCGCGCTTGTTCCGGGAGCCACGCTCGCCCACGTGCATCGCGTCGCCACCGACAGCCTGGCGCGGCAAGGGCTGCGCACCTACCGCCGCGGTCATTTCGGCCATGGCGTCGGCCAGTCGGTCTTCTCGGAGCAATGGCCGTTCATCGCCGCCGATAGCGATGTCGTCATCGAAGCCGGCATGGTGCTGGCCTTCGAGATCCCGCTCTACATAGACGGCCTCGCCAGCTTCAATCTCGAGGACCAGTTCCTGATCACACCGGATGGGCCCAAGCCGATGAACCGCCTGCCGAGGCGGCTGGAGAGGATTGGCTAGCGAGGCTGGTGGAGGGTGCTTGCCGTTTTCACCATCGCACTCTACGGCGCCCCCCTCTGCCCTGCCGGGCATCTCCCCCTCAAGTGGGGAGATTGACTGTTTCGGCGTCGGTCTTCGTCTTTCAACGTCGAAAATTGGCGAAGGTGGTTGTGACAGCCGATCTCCCCACTCGAGGGGGAGATGTCCGGCAGGACAGAGGGGGGCGCTACGGAACTCGGCGGTGCGTGCCTCGCAGCAACTAACCACTCACCGCCGGCCTTCTCCCCCTCCACGGCATCTCCTGCTCCAGTTGCGCCGACGCAGCCAGCACCGTTGCCTCGTCGCCGTAGCGGCCGACCAGTTGCACCCCGATCGGCACGCCGTCTTTCGACCAGCCGAGCGGCAGCGAGATCGCCGGCTGGCCGGAGATGTTGAAGGGGAACGCAAACACCGAATCCGCCCATTTGGCGTTGTAGCGGTCGATGTCCGTCTCCGACATGTCGTAATAGCCGAACGGGCGCGGCAGCTGCGTCAGGGTCGGGGTGATGAAGAGATCGTAGGCGCCGAGGTCGCCGACGATGTCGCGGCCGACCTGCCTGAGCTGCTCGACATCGGAGATGTGCCTGGTGCCGCTGGTCGAGCGGCCGCGCTCGATGATTGCCCAAGTCACCGCCTCGACATCGCTTGGCGTCACCGGCCGGCCGATCACCGTTTCAAGGTAGTCGAACGTCGCCGCCGTCTGCACGCAGGTCATGTTGGTGTAGGTCTTCCACACACCATTGGCGTCGAGCGGCATATCATGCTCCTCGACATCGTGGCCGAGCCGCTCGAGCGCAGCCACGGTTGCCAGCACCGCCGCCTTCACCTCCGCATCGATCGCCGTGCCGTTGGGTGGCGTGACGGAAAAGCCGATGCGCAGCTTCTTTGGCGCCCGTGCCGACAGGCTGAGCCAAGAACCATCGGGCACCGGCGGCGTATAGGGGTCGCCCGGCAGCGCGCCGGCAACCGCGTCGAGATAGGCCGCCGTGTCGCGCACGGTGCGCGAGCAGCACAGGAAGTACGCGCCGCCATACCAATAGTCGCCGAACGGGGCGAGGCTGACGCGGCCGCGCGACGGCTTCAGGCCGACGATGCCGCAGCAGGAGGCCGGGATGCGGATCGAGCCTGCGCCATCGCTGGCCTCGGCGATCGGCACCATGCGCGAAGCGATGGCCGCGGCAGCGCCGCCGCTCGAGCCGCCGGGCGTGATGCCTTCCTTCCACGGGTTCTTGGTCACACCGTAGAGTTTTGGTTCGGTGGTGATCGACCAACCGTTCTCCGGCGCGTTCGACTTGCCGACCAGCACCAGCCCGGCCGCCTTCATGCGGCGAACGACCTCGGTGTCGAAATCGGCAACAACATCCCTGAGGTAGAATGAGGAGTTGGTGTTCGGTGCCCCGGTCCAGGACGAGGCCAGCTCCTTGAGCAGGAACGGCACGCCGGCGAAGGGCGCTGATGTGTCGACCGTCTCGGCCTGCGCCCGCGCCATGTCGTAGAGGCGATGGATGACCGCATTGAGCACCGGGTTGAGCCGTTCGACCAGCGTGATCGCCGCCTCGACCAGTTCCGCCGGTGAAACGTCGCCCCGCTTCACAAGTGCCGCAAGGTCGAGCGCGTCGGCCTCGGCATAGGTTTTCAGCAGACTGTCGGTGACCATGTCTCTCTCCCGTCGTTCGTTGATCTTGCCAACGTTGGCGCCGCCCCTCATCCGCCTGCCGGCACCTTCTCCCCGTATAGTGACGGGG
>NZ_RZTF01000238.1:1371-10074 GCF_004023175.1 Mesorhizobium sp. M7A.F.Ca.MR.362.00.0.0 | reverse complement strand
CCCCCATATGCCTACCGCGTTGGCCTGCCCACCAGCGACGCTGGTGCCGCCAAGCACCACCACGGCGATCGATTCCATCAGATAGGCGTCACCCATGTTGAGTGCTGCCCCGCCGCTGAAGCCGGCAAGCAGGAAGCCGGCGAGCGCCGCCGCCGTGCCGCACAGCATATAGGCAATCAACCGCACCCGTGCGACGTTGATGCCGGCAAGCCGCGCCGCCGGTTCGCTCTGGCCGGTGGCTAGCACTTGCCGGCCCCAGACCGTGCGTTTGAGAGCGATCATGGCGGCCAGCGTCAGCAGCATCACCGCGATCGGCATGAATTGCACACCGCCAAGGCTCATCGAGGTGAACCGGGAAAGGCCTGCCGGCGGCTTCAGCGTCGCCTGGCCGCCGAGATTGAAGGCAAGCGACTGGAAGACGAAGCTCCAGGCGAGCGTGGCGATGATCGGCGGCAGCCTGAGCGCGACGATGGCAAGGAAGTTCGCGGCACCCGCGACAGCGCCGACGGCAAGTGCTGCAAGCAGGCCAGGCAGCAGCATGCCGTCGGACCCTTGCATGACCGTCATCGACACATAGGCGGCCAGCGTCAGCACGGATGGCACGGAGAGGTCGATATTGCCCGGCCCGGAGGCGACCACGAACATCTGCCCGGTTCCCACCACAACGCTGAAGGCACCGAAGGCGAGCGCGCCCGACAGCGTGGCGCCGGCACTGCCGATGCCCGAGTAGGCTGTCGTCGCCAGCCACATTGCGAGCGCCACGATGAAGCCGTAGGTCCACGGCGCGAGGCTCAATCTCCGGGTCATCGCGTCCGCTCCGACAAAAGCACGCGCCCGGCCAGCACGAGAAACAGGATGACGCCCTGGGCGCCGATCTGCCATGTCGGCGGCACCTGCAGGAAAGACAGAAGCGAGCCCGCGAGCGACAGCGTCAGAGCGCCGATCACCGTGCCGACCGGCGATACGACGCCGCCGGTAAAGGCGCCGCCGCCGAGGATCACCGCGCTGACGCCGAGCAGCGTATAGGCCGGCGCGACATTGGCGTCGCCCGATGTGGTGAGGCCGGTCAGCGTCAGCCCGGCCAGACAGGCGAGCAGGCCGGCGACCGCATAGACCGCGACCCGGATGCCGATAACGGACCAGCCGGCGCGCTCGACGGCGCGCGGATTGCCGCCTGCGCCGCGCAGCACCACGCCATAGGAGGAGCGTGAGATGACGAGATGGCCGGCGAGCGCCGCCAGTGCCGCCAGCCAGATCGACAGCGGCATCAAAGGCGGCTGCCAGCTCATGAAGGCGGCAAGCCATGCGGGTGCCGAGCCACCCGGTGCCGGCAACAGGATGACGGCGATGCCGAGCCAGATGAAGGACATGCCCAGCGTCACGATGATCGAGGGCAATTGCCGGGCATGAATAAGCAGGCCGAAACCGGCATAGGCGGCGATCAGGACGATGTAGCACAGCGCCGCGATTGCCGGCGCGTCCCCGAGATAGAGCGCCGTGACGCAGGTGATCAGCCCGACAAAGGCGCCGTTCGACAGGTCGATGTCGCCCAGCATGATCACCATCATCTGCGCCAGCGCGGCAAAGACCAGCGGCACCGAGAGCTTGAACAGCAGATGGAAGCCGAAATAGCTCATCGCCGCCGGGCGGATGCTGAAGATGATGGCCAGCATAACCAGCAGCGCGATAGCCGGCAGGCCGACCTGCATGGCATTGAGCAAGGCCGAACGCGGATTGGAAGGAGAACGGGCCGGAACTCGGGCAGCCGCGTCAGACATGGTCGCCTCCGAACGACGCCTGCAGGATACGGCCGGTCTCGATGGCCTCATCTTCCAGCCTGGTCACGGCGCGGCCCTCGCGGAAGACATAGATGCGCTCGCAATTGGTCAGCTCTTCGAGCTCGGTTGTGTACCAGACGAAGGCGCGTCCGTTCTCGGCCTCCGCGCGGATCAGCCGGTAGACCTCCTGCTTGGTGCCGACATCGACGCCGCGCATCGGATCGTCGAGGAAGATCACCTCGGCGTCCGACGCCAGCGCACGAGCGAACAGCACCTTCTGCTGGTTGCCGCCGGACAGCGACATGATCGGCGTGTCGATCGAAGGCGCCTTTACCTTGAGCCGCTCCGACCAGGTCTCGGCCAGCTTGCGAGCGGCGGCGCCTGAAATCATGCCGCCCCGCGTCAGCGCATTCAGGCTGCGGATGGTCAGATTGTCGGCGATAGACCACAGTGAGAACACGCCTTCAGAGCCGCGGTCGCCGGCAACATAGGCACCCGGCAAGGCCTCGCGCTGCCGGCGCGCGGCATAGAACATCGCGCGCAGCCGCTCGCGCTGGCCGTGGCCGTCGAGCCCGGCGAAACCGATGATCTCGCCCTTGCCGACTTCGATGGTCAGATCAGCGGTGTCGCGGCCGGCATGCCGGATAACCGGAGCTTGCACCGACGACGCCTTGCCTGCGGAGCGATCGCGGGGCCGCTCGATGCTGCCCATCAATTCGACAAGCGCGGCGCGCGACAGGCCGGCGGTCGCCCGCTCGGCGACGACCTTGCCGTCGACCATGACGACGGTGCGGTCGCAGACGGCGAGGATCTCGTTCAGTCGATGGGTGATCAGGATGCAGGCGATACCACGTCCGGCGGCACGACGAATGTGGGTGAGCAGTTGCTCCGTCGCCTCATGGCCGAGCGCCGAGGTTGGCTCATCGAGAATGACGGCGCGCAATTTGATGCTGGTCTGCGTGAAGGCGCGAGCGATCTCGACCATCTGTCGCTCGCCGATCGGCAGGTCGGCGACCTTCCTGTCGAGGTCGATTCCGTGGCCAGGGAAGATCTCGTCCAGCACCGGACCGATTACCTGGCGCGCGCGCCGCCGCCAGCCCAACCCACGCAAGGACCTGTGCACGATGCGGGCGTTTTCCGCCGACGTCAAATTGGCGCAGAGCGACAGTTCCTGAAAGATACAGCGCAGACCGACCTGCTGGGCACTGGCCGCACTCCAGGCACCGATCTCACGTCCGCCGACGCGAAAGCTGCCGCTGCTGCGCTCGATGGTGCCGGCCAGCACGTTCATCAGCGTCGACTTGCCGGCGCCGTTGTGACCGACCAGGCCAACGACCTCGCCGGGGTTCAGATGAAAATCCACGCCGCCCAAGGCATGCACGGCATCATAGCTCTTGCGGACATTGCCTACCTCGACAAGAGGGCTGTCAGCATCGCCTCTCTCTGTTGCGTCCTTTTTGGGCGACGTGGGATCGTTCATCATTCGGCCATGCTGCTCATTTCGGCGCGGGTACGCCGGGCAGAGGTTCTTTCTTTACGTTGGCGTCGATGATCTTGGCCACCAGCTCCTGCGGATATTCGGCATTGACAACGCCGCCTGCGGGAACCGTCTTCAGCCAGGCGTCGAGGTCAGGCTGATTGATCTGCAGGAGCGGCACCTCGACGAATTTCGGCACCTGCTTGCCGGCCAGGATCTGCTGCGCGACCCAGAACGCGACCTGCGAGACGCTGGGCGTGGCGCCCAGCGAGAAAGTTTCGTAGCCGCCGGCATCATGCTCCTGCTTCCACAGCGCCAATTCGTCCTGGCGGTTGCCCATGATGATGATCGGCAGCGGCCGGTTGGCGGCCTTGAACGCCTGCGCCGCGCCATAGCCGTCGCCGCCCTGCGTCAGCACCGCATCGACCTGAGGCAGCGACGGCAGGATGCCCGACACTTCCTTTTGTGCCACGGTCGCCGTCCACTGGCCATAGACCTCGCCGACAGCCTTGTAGCTGGCGTGCGCCTTCATCGCCTTCTCGACGCCCTCATGCAGGCGCTTGTCGAAACCGTCGCCGGCCATACCGCGGATCTCGAGGATGTTGGCCGGCTTGTCGCCGAGCTTGCTGGAGATGAAATCCAGTTCGGCCTTGGCATAGGAATCGAGGTTGTAGTCGACGACATAGGCGCAAGGCTCGGTGACGCCGCTGGCGAAGGCGACGACCGTGATACCGGCATTGCAGGCATCCTTGATGGCGCCGTTGAGTGCGGTGTCGGAGCCGGCAAGGACGATGATTGCATCGTAGCCCTGCAGGATCAGGTTCTCGATCTGGCTCGCCTGTTCGGTCACCGAATTGTTCGAGCTGACGACGGCTGTTGCGGCGATCTGCTTGTCGGCCACGGCCTTGGCGCCCATTTCCTCGAAGCTCTTGATCATCACCTGGCGGAAGGAATTGCCGGCGTAGGAATTGCTGAAGGCGATCTTCTTGGCCGAAGTGTCGCCCTTGGCGACGCCTTCATCGGCGCGCGCGTCCAGCGTTGCAAAGCTGGTGCAGCCGAGCATGGCTGCAAGGAATAAGGCTGTGGTCCTGCTCATTGTTGTTCTCCTCCGGTTGAAAGTCATAGCGTCCTCCCGCCGATCCTTTCGAACGAAAAATGTCAGCCCAGCCCGAGATCGGGCACGGCATCGTTCAAATGGTCGGCGAAACTGGTGTTGGGCAGCAGCGGATACC
Organism: Mesorhizobium sp. M7A.F.Ca.MR.362.00.0.0; assembly: GCF_004023175.1. Classification (NCBI taxonomy): domain Bacteria; kingdom Pseudomonadati; phylum Pseudomonadota; class Alphaproteobacteria; order Hyphomicrobiales; family Phyllobacteriaceae; genus Mesorhizobium; species Mesorhizobium sp. M7A.F.Ca.MR.362.00.0.0. The sequence continues at coordinate 5,587 of NZ_RZTF01000238.1, read as the reverse complement.
AGCCCGGACGGCCAGGATCGCGGTCGTAGGCGTAGCCGCCCAGCGAGCGATAGAGCTCGGCATAGGTTGCGAGTTTGTCGCGATCGAGCTCGACACCGAGGCCCGGTGCCTCCGGCACCGCGATCGCACCATTCTCGTAGCGCATCTTGCCGCCGACGATGATGTCGTCGGCAAGGTGGTGGTAATGCGCGTCGGCGGTGAAGACGAGGTTGGGCAGCACAGCGCCAAGATGCAGCATGGTGGCGAGCTGAATGCCGAGTTCGCCAGAGGAATGCACCGCAATGCCGAGGCCGAACGTGTCGCAGATCTGCGCGGCGCGCACGCAGGCGCGGATGCCGCCCCAGAAGGTGGTGTCGAGCAGGATCACGTCAACCGCAGGGTCGCGCACATTGGTGGCGAGCTGTTCGAAATCGATGACGATGGTGTTGGTGGCCAGCGGGATGGAGAGCTTCTCGCGTAAGCGGCGCATGCCGGCAAGGCCCCAGGTCGGGTCCTCGAAATAGTCGTTCCGGAGATCGGAGATGGCCTGGCCGAAACGCAGCGCCTCTTCGACCGACAGGGCTGCGTTCGGATCGTAGCGCAGTGTGTCGGCAGGAAATTCGGCGGCGAGCGCCCTGAAACATTCCAACTCGTAGTCGGGGTGAAACACGCCGGCCTTGAGCTTGTGGGCGTGAAAACCATGCTCGGCCTTGAGCGCGTGGGCATGTTCGAGCAATTGATCGATGGTGCGGACCTCGCCCTTGCCGCTGCGGCGGTCGGCATAGCGAAAGAACAGATAGGAGGCGAAGCCGATCCGGTCGCGCACACGCCCGCCAAGCAGTTGGTAGACCGGCACGCCGAGCTTCTTGCCGATAATGTCGAGACAGGCGAATTCCAGCGCTGCGTGGAGCTGCGTGCGATTGTTGTAGAGCGACGCCGTCGGATTGCAGATGGCGTAGCGCATCCGGTTGAGATCGAAGGGATCGTGGCCGACAAGGTAGGATTTCAGCCCGGCGAAAGCGAGTTCGGCGCCGGCGCCCCCGCCGCCCATCTCGCCGAGCCCAACAATGCCTTCGTCGGTCTCGACCTCGACCACGGTGCGGACAAAGCGTCCCCAATGCGTACCGTTGCTGTGCCGCAATGCTGCTTCCAGCGGAACGGTGATGGTGGTCGCCTTGATGTCCGTGATCTTCATGCCGGCTCCTCTCCCCTGGCCTACCGGCGTCATACACACTACCATGGTAGTATGTCAATACAGCGTCAATCCTGCTTGCCGCTTGAGTTGGGACGTGCGTGGTGTCATGACCGGAGCAGTGCAGCGCCATTCACAGCAACGGATTCGTCATGGGGACCAAGCTTTCGGGGGCGACTAGGTTTTCAGGCAATGCTGCCAGGCTGAAAAACGCCGGTCAGCGCGAACCCTCGCGGGTTCTGGAGCCGGTCAACAATCGCATGCCGATCTCACCGCAGATCTACGAGCGCCTGCGCCGCGCCATCACGACGCTGGCGATGTTGCCGTCGGAAGCGCTCAGCGAACAGGACCTTGCCCAGCAGCTCGGTGTCAGCCGTACACCCGTGCGCGAGGCGCTGATCCGGCTTGCCGATGAAGGGCTGATCGACATACTGCCGCAACGCGGCAGCTTCGTCGCGCCGATCCGGCTGAGTGACGTCGAGGAAGCGCAGTTCATTCGCGAGGCGCTCGAAGTCTCCGTCGTGCAGAAGCTGGCCGGACACGGTTCGAGCGCCTTCATCGCGGCAGGCAGGGTGAACCTTGCCCAACAGGCCAAGGCAGTGGCCGAGGGCGACCGCGAGCTGTTTCTCGAGCTTGACGAGGGCTTCCATCGCAGCCTTTGCGAAGAGGCCGGCCTGCCCAAGAGCTGGCGGGTCATCCAGGTGGTCAAGCTGCAGATGGACCGTGTGCGCTATCTGAGCCTGCCCGAACCCGGCCACCTTAAAACGCTGCTCGCTCAGCATGTGGCGATCTTCGAGGCTGTGGAGACCGGCGAGGCAAAGCAGGCAGGCGCGCGTATGGCGGCGCATTTGCGCGAAGTGCTCCGCACGGTTCAACGGCTCAACGTGGCCCGCCCGGACCTCTTTGGCCAATGATCCATTGACCGCTCATTGGGTGAAGAGCAGCGCCGCGGGCGTGCTGCCACATTTTTGATGAGGAATTCCTGGTGCCAAGGCCTGATCCGCGTATGCTACGGGCGCTTCGCTTGCCTGGCGTCAACCGCCGAAGCGCGGCTCCGCGACGCCCGTGATGCCAAGGCCCGTGATGGCGAACAGACTGCCGCGCAAAACGCCGTCGCTGGGAAAACGCGGCAGCGGCGGCTTGGCCATCGAGGTGACGTAAAGGGTGTCCAGCTTCGGCCCGCCGAACATGACGCTGGTGATCTTCTTGACCGGCATGTCGATGACACGGTCGATGCTGCCATCGGGCGCATAGCGCACCAGTCTTCCGTCATAGACCAGCGCATTCCACAGATAGCCCTCGGCATCGACGGTCGAGCCGTCCGCCGCACCGCCCCGGCTGGTGTCGACGCGCACGAAGGTGCGCCTGTTGGTGGCGGCACCGGTCGCGATGTCGTAGTCGTAGGCCCATATCTCGCCGGTCCAGGTGTCGGCGAAATAGAAGGTGCGGTCGTCGGGGCTCCAGCATGGACCATTGGAACAGATGATGCCGGAATCGATCCGGGTGACGGAGAAGTCCGGATCGAGCCTGTAGAGCCCGCCGGACGGCCCCTCTTCCATCGTATCCATGGAGCCGGCGAAGAAGCGGCCGTACCGGTCGACCTTGCCGTCGTTGAGCCGGTTCATCGGCTTGTCCGGCTCGGGATCGTGGATCAGCGTCACATCGCCGGAGGCGAAATCGAGCAGATGGAAGCCGCGCTGCAGCGACACCACGGCGCCGCTGCCATCCTTACGCAGCGCCATCGAGCCGATCTTCATCGGCACGTCCCATGACCGGATCTCGCGTCCGTCGGCGGTCGCCCGAAACACGCGCCCGTCGAAGCTGTCGATCCAGTAGAGTCGTTCCTGTTCGACGTCCCACAGCGGCCCCTCGCCCAGTGTGGTCTTCACGTCCACCACGACTTCGATCTTCATGCCGTCCTCCTCCGTTTTTGCGTCTCGCGGCGATTGCTCGGGCCGCCTCAGAAAGCGACCTTGTCGCCGCCTTTCAATGACAGGATCTCGCGTGCCTCGTCGGGCGTCGCGACCTCCATGCCGAGCCCTTCGATGATCTTGCGGGCCAGCAAGACCTGCTCAGCGTTCGATTTGGCAAGCTTGCCTTTGCCAGCCCACAGACTGTCCTCCAGCCCGACGCGGATGTTGCCGCCAAGCGCTGCCGATTGCGCGGCGATGCGGAGCTGGCTGGCGCCAGCGCCGAGAACCGACCAGCGGAACTGGTCGCCGAACAGCCGGTCGGCAGTGCGCTTCATGTGGGCGACGTCTTCGGGATGGGTGCCGATACCACCGAGCAGTCCGAACACCGACTGCACGAAGAAAGGCGGCTTCACCAACCCGCGGTCGGCGAAGTGGGAAAGGTTGTAGAGATGGGCGATGTCGTAGCACTCGAACTCGAAACGCGTGCCGTTGTCGTAGCAGGTCGCCAGGATGTACTCGATGTCCTTGAACGAGTTGCGAAAGACGAGGTCGCGGGTCGCTTCCAGATGCGGCTTTTCCCAGTCGAACTTGAAAGTCTCGTATTTGTCGGCGAGGTGATAGAGCCCGAAATTGATCGAGCCCATGTTGAGCGAGGCGACTTCCGGTTTGAACTGGGCGGCCGGGCGCACGCGCTCCTCGACCTTCATGTACGGGCTGCCACCGGTGGTGATGTTGATGGCGGCGTTGGTGCCTTGCTTGACGCGCGTCAGGAAGCGAGCGAAGGCCTCCGGCGTCTGGTCGGGCTTGCCGGTTTCCGGATCGCGCGCATGCAGATGCAGGATTGCGGCACCGGCTTCGGCAGCCGCGATCGCCTCCGAGGCGATCTGGTCCGGCGTGATCGGCAGATAGGGCGACATCGTCGGCGTGTGGATGGCGCCCGTCACCGCGCAGGTGATGATGACCTTGCCCCTGGTCTGCGCAGGCCCCGGCTTGCGGCTGGTTTGCGTCATTCTCCGAACTCCTGATCCGATTTTCTCTTGTGGGCGGCGAGCGCCATGAGCCGGCGGTCACGCCACACCTGCCGGTCGCCTAGGCTTTGCTGTGGCAGTCGCTTGCGGCGATCAGCCTCGAC
>NZ_RZTF01000238.1:0-1361 GCF_004023175.1 Mesorhizobium sp. M7A.F.Ca.MR.362.00.0.0 | reverse complement strand
ACATAGTCGCGCACGCCGCCAGGCGCATTGAGATCGATGGTCTCGAATGGACCCATGAACGACCAGCGCAGCGCCAGCCCGTCGCGGATGCCGATGTCGACATCCTCGACACTGGCGTAGCCGTCGGCGACAAGCCGGAAAGCCTCCTCCAGCAATGCGCCTTGCAGGCGGTTCATGATGAAGCCGTCGAGTTCGCGCTTCATCACCAAGGGCGCATGACCGGCGTCGATGAGGAAGGCGCGGGTTCTCTCGACCGTTTCGGCAGACGTCCATGGCGCCGGCACGATTTCGGCCGCCGGAATGAGATAGGGCGGGTTGATCGGATGCACGACCAGGCAGCGCTGCCGCCCTTGCAGATGGTCGGTGAATTTCGACGGCAACAGCGCCGAGGTGGAACTGGCGATGACTGTTTGCGGATCGGCAAGGCTGTCCATCAGCGAGAACACCTCCCGCTTCACCTCGAGGTTTTCAGGCGTGTTCTCCTGGATATGGACCGCACCAGCCAGCGCCTCTGCCAGCTCGGCGACAATGGTGATCCGGCCGAGCACGGTGTCGACCGCCTGTCCCCGCAGCAGGTCGTTCCGGGCGAGATCGCCGAGCACGCCGGCAATGTAGTCGCGGGCGCCGCCGGCCGCAGCGGGCGACTGGTCCCACATCCGCACGTCATGGCCGGCGCGGGCAAAGCTGATCGCCCAGGCCCGCCCGATAAACCCGCTTCCGACGATCACGACATTGGCCATGGCTTATTCCTCAAAGTGTTTCGACGTTGCCGTCGACGCCGAGCGACTGGCCGGAAATGTTGATCCCCGCATCGGAGAGCAGGAAGGCGACCATCGACGCCACATCATAGGGGCTGGTCATGCGGCGCAGCGAGATGTTTTGGAGATAACGATCCGTCATCTCTTCGTGGCTGATGCCGACCTGCTTGGCGCGCGCCGAGATGACACCTTCGATGCGGGGTCCCTCGATGATGCCGGGCAGGATGGCGTTGACCCTGATGGCGTGCGGCCCGAGCTCCTTGGCGAGGCTCTGCGTAAAACCGATGACGCCGAACTTGGCCGCCGAATAGGGCGTGCGGAAAGCATAGCCATGCCGGCCGGCAGCCGACGACATCGAGACGATCGAGCCGCCGCCCGCCGCCTTGATCAGCGGCACGGCGCGACGGGCGCACAGAAACTGGCCGGTCAGGCAGATGTCGATACAGCGCCGCCAATCGGTAGGGTCGATCTCGTCGACACCGCCGGTCGGCCCGGCAATGCCGGCATTGTTGATCAACGCATCGAGCCCGGCGAGTTTTTTCTCGACCGCCTCGAACAGCCGGTCGACGTCCTCGTCGCGCGAGACATCGGCCTTGACCGCCG
>NZ_RZTF01000237.1:0-10157 GCF_004023175.1 Mesorhizobium sp. M7A.F.Ca.MR.362.00.0.0 | reverse complement strand
ATGCCCAGCCGCAGCTTGCCCGCCAGGCCTTTCCTATCGCGCAACGGGCTTCGGACGGCGGCAGCGACGGCCCCGGTGATAACACGCGCATGTTCAAGAAACCTCGCGCCCTCCATCGTCAGTCTTACGCCAGCGTGGTTACGCTCCAAAAGCCGTACGCCCAGGTCAGCCTCAAGCGTCTTTATCGCCGCAGTGACGGCCGATTGCGAGATGTTGAGTTCCACCGCAGCATGACTGACCTGTCCGCTCTCGGCGGTCGCGATAAAATAATCAAGCTGTTTCAAGGTGATGGTCATGGTGCGCTCCGGCCCAGAACCATTATCTGTTTTTTTGATATGACAATCAATAAACTACTATTTCACAAACGCCCTCGCATGCGCAAAAAATGCTGCAACGCCGCAAAGACGGCAGCTTCGAGGGGTAACAATGCGATGGCGGTGACGCTAAACTGCGACATGGGCGAAAGCTTTGGCCTCTACAAGGTTGGCGATGATATGGGCATGATGCCCATCATCGACGTTGCCAATGTCGCCTGTGGTTTTCATGCCTCCGATCCGGATCACATGCACGCCGCCGTCCGCAGCGCCAAGGCGAGTGGCGTAAGGATCGGCGCCCATCCAGGCTTGCCCGACATTCAGGGTTTCGGCCGGCGCGAGATGCGGATGACCCGCGAAGAAGTCAGGAACACCATCATTTACCAGGTGGGAGCGCTTGCCGGCTTCCTCAGGGCCGAGGGTGTGGAACTCCACCACATCAAGCCGCATGGCAGCCTCTACTTCATGGCCATGCAGCAGGAGGCAATCGCCCATGGCGTGTGCGACGCGGCAGAGATTTTCGGCGTACCCCTCTTCGGCATGACGGGCACCCTGCATGAGAAGATCTATCAAGAGCGCGGTATCCCATTCGTCGCCGAGTTCTATGCCGATCTCGACTACGATGCCTCCGGCAAGCTGATCTTGACACGCGTTCATGACGCCAAGGACCCCGCAGAGATGGCCGAGCGGTGCATACGCGCCATCAAGGAGGGCGAGGGCACGGCAGAGGACGGCAGTTTCTTCCCCGTACGCTGCGAAACCATCTGCGTGCATTCCGATACGCCGAACGCCATCGAAATAGCCAGGGCCGTGCGCACCGCAATCGCCCCCTGGCACTGAACTCGATCGAACCCGCCCGCGCGGGCGGTTCCAAATTAGTCTGTCCGCAGTTTTCCGGAGCTTTTTATGGCCCAGATTCTTTCACCTCTTCCCGGCACTTTTTATCGCAGCGCTTCGCCAGACCAGCCGCCCTACAAGGCGGATGGCGACGCGGTGTCCGCCGGAGACGTAATCGGTCTCATCGAAGTGATGAAGTCGTTCCACGAAGTGAGGGCCGAGACGGCCGGTACGAACATCCGCTTCCTTGCCGACAATGAGGACCCCATCATGGCCGGCGCACCTATTGCGGATCTCGACTGATGCTGAAAAAGCTTCTGGTTGCCAACCGGGGCGAGATAGCGGTCAGGATCATCCGGGCCGCGCAAGATTTGGGGATCGCCACCGTGGCGGTGTATTCGGCCGCAGACGCCGAGTCGCTCCACGTCCAGCTTGCGGACGAAGCGGTCAACATCGGCCCACCAGCGGCAAAGAAGTCCTATCTCAATGTCGAAGCAATTCTGAAGGCTGCCCGCGACACCGGTTGCGACAGCGTTCATCCGGGCTATGGGTTCCTTGCCGAGAATGCCGCGTTTTCCGACGCGGTCACAGGCGCTGGATTGGTCTTCGTCGGCCCGTCGGGAGATGCGATCCGGATGATGGGAGACAAGGTCTCGGCGCGATCGGCCGCCGCCGCTGCAGGTGTCCCTGTGGTGCCTGGCTCGGCTGGCCGGGTCGAGGGCCTCAAGGCTGGCCACGAGGTGCTGACCGCAACCGGTTTTCCGGTGATGATCAAGGCGGCGGGCATCCGCATCGCCAACTCGCTCGCCGAGTTCGAACAAGCCTTTCCTCAGGCCGAAGCAGAAGCCCTCGCCGCCTTTGGCGACGGTGGCCTCTACATGGAAAAAGTGATCGGCAAGGCCCGCCATATCGAGGTGCAGGTGCTGGCAGACGGAAGCGATGCCATTCACTGCTACGAGCGGGAGTGCTCGCTGCAGCGGCGACGCCAGAAGGTTTGGGAGGAGGCGCCGTCGCGCGCACTTTCAGACAGGCTGCGCGAAGAGCTCTGCGCTTCGGCGGTCGCATTGGCCAAGGCGGTCAAATACTCTGGTGCCGGCACGGTAGAGTATCTTTATGACGATGAAGCAGATCGCTTTTACTTCATCGAGATGAACACCCGCATTCAGGTCGAGCACCCGGTCACCGAGGCGATCACCGGCATCGACCTCGTTGCGGAGATGCTTCGCATCGCCGGCGGCGAGAAGCTGAGGTTCAGGCAGGGCGATGTCTCCGTCAAGGGGCATGCGATCGAAGTCCGGCTCAATGCCGAAGACCCGGCGAAGGAGTTCGCTCCATTCCCCGGGCAGGTGGCCGAGCTTCGCATTCCCGGCGGTCCGGGCGTACGCTTCGATTCGATGCTCTACCAAGGCTATCAGGTACCGCCCTTTTATGACTCGCTGCTTGCCAAGCTGATCGTGCATGCAGAGACGCGCGAGGCGGCGATAGTGCGCCTGATCCGCGCGCTCAACGAGTTGAAGATCGGCGGGCTCAAGACCACCAAGCCGCTGTTTCTTGCGCTGGCCGCCGATCCGGCGGTACGGGCGGGAGACGTGCATACCCGCTGGCTGGAAGGCTGGCTCATCGAAAACGCCGCAGCATTGGCGGGTTAAGGAGGACCGATGTCGATACGATTCAACTTCGGCGGTGACGAACATATCTTCGGCGAGGTGTCCGAAGAAATGTCGCTCACCTCCTTCTTTACCGGCCTTTCGATGACGAACGCGGTGCGTACGGCAGGCATCCGAGGTGTCACCGAGATCTGCCCAGCCAACGCCAGCTTCCAGATTCGCTTCAACCCCGACATCGTCAAGCCGCAGGATTTGCTCAGCGAACTGAAGTCGATGGAAGAGGCGGCCTCGAAGGCGGACCCGGTGCTGAAGACCCGGATCATCGAACTGCCGGTTTATTTCCAGGATCCATGGACGCGTGAAACCTGCCTGCGCTTCCGCGAGCGCCATCAGGACCCCTCCTCCACCGATCTTGAATATTCGGCACGCATCAACGGCTACGCCACGGTGGAAGAGTTTATCACGGCCTATTCCGGCCAGCCCTGGTTCGTGTCCATGGTCGGCTTCGTCGCCGGACTCCCCTTCCTGTACCAGATGGTTGAGCGCAAGAAACAGATTCAGGCGCCGAAATACTTGCGTCCACGCACCGACACTCCCAAGCTCACCATTGGCCATGGCGGCTGCTTTGCAGCGATCTATTCGGTGCGCGGCGCTGGCGGCTACCAGATGTATGGCATAACCCCGGCTCCGATCTACGACCCGACCAGGAAGGTGCGCTACCTCTCCGATGATATGTGCCTGTTCAAGCCAGGCGACATCGTCAAGTTCAAGGCCATTGGCCGCGATGACTACGACGCCACGCTGGAGGAAATCGAAGCCAATCGGTGGCAGCCGACGGTTCGCGAGTGCACCTTCAGCCTGAAGGACTTCAACAGCGATATTTACGGCACCAATGCAAAGCTGATGGAGCTTATCAATGGCCGTTAAGGTAATCTCTCCCGGCCTCTCCACTTCCGTGCAGGACCTTGGCCGACCAGGCCACTACCATGTCGGCATTCCCGAAGGCGGCGGCATGGACCGCTTTGCCACACGCATCGCAAACCTGCTTGTCGGCAACGATCCGGGTGCCGCGGTGCTCGAAGCCACCTTCATGGGCCCCGAACTCGAATTCACCCAATCCGCGGTCGTCGCCGTCACGGGAGGAGAACTCCCCCCCAAACTCAATGGCGAGGAACGGCCGACCTGGGAAAGTTTTCCGGTGAAGGCCGGTGACCGGCTTTCCTTCGGCTTCCTCAAGGGCGGCGCGCGCGCTTATCTGGCCGTCTCCGGCGGTATCGACGTACCCGTGGTTCTCGGTTCGCGCTCGACTTACATTCTGGGCGCACTCGGCGGCCATCAGGGCCGCACGCTGAAGACGGGTGATGAGCTTCCCCTCGGCGAAGGTTCCGGCAAAGCCGGTCTTTCACTGCCTGCAAATCTGCGCCGCGCGGGCAATAGTCCGGCGGAACTCAGAATGCTTCCCGGCATGTACTGGCATCGGATCACTGAAGCTGCCGGCACTCGGTTCTTTGAGGAAACCTGGAAGGTCGCACCCGAAGCCGACCGCATCGGCTATCGCTTCCGGGGTGGGACGCCGCTGGAATTCGTCGAGCGCGAGCAGCCTTTCGGTGCGGGCTCCGACCCCTCGAACATCGTCGATGCCTGCTATCCCTACGGATCCGTCCAGGTGCCGAGTGGCACGGAGCCGATCGTTCTTCACCGGGACGCGGTTTCGGGTGGCGGGTACATGATGCTGGGCGTGGTGATATCGGCCGACATGGACCTTATCGCCCAGCTCCAGCCGCACACCCCGGCACGCTTCGTTCCGGTGACGCTGGAAGACGCGCTTGCCGCGCGAACCGAACAGCGCGCCGCGCTGGCGCGTGCTGAAGGGCATCTGGCCGGCTGACGTCAGCCGGGAAAATGCCGGCGGAGGAGCCGGTGGCGAGGAGATCGGCCGGCCAAAACCGACCGTGCGTGGCGGAAGACAAAATCCGGTGCGCGAAACGACAAGACGACGCCGGGCAACGGCGTGAATTTGGCACCCGAGCAGTCCGCTAGAGACCGCCGGAACCGACAGGGGAAGACATTTGCAACGTGACTGGCCGCAAGGCCGGATGCTTCGCGCCTTTCCGTCGGTAGAAAGAAGGAAAGGGTCATGAGTCATCTGAGCGCGGAGAACGTCTCGGTATCGTTTGCGGGGCTGAAGGCCCTGTCATCGGTAGACCTCCAAATTACGCCCGGCCGCATCAGTGGCCTCATCGGCCCGAATGGCGCTGGCAAGACCACGCTCGTCAACGTGCTGACCGGCTTCCAGGCACCGACGGAAGGCACCATCAAGCTCGACGGGGCAGCACTCACAGGTCTCAAGCCGCATCAGGTCCGGCGGCGCGGCATTGCCCGCACCTTCCAGGGTGGGCGGCTCTTCCGCGACCTGCCTGTGCTGGACAATTTGGAGGTGACCGGCGTTGGTCTGGGAATGAGCCGGCGCGCTGCCATCGCCGAAGCGGAAGCGATGCTCGACTGGATAGGCATCGGTGCGCTGGGCACCCGCATCGCCGGAACGTTGCCATATACGGACGAGCGCCGCGTCGCCATTGGCCGCGCCCTGATGGGACGGCCCGCGTACATCCTGCTCGACGAGCCCGCGGCTGGCATGAGCGCGCTGGAGGCGCGGGAGCTTTCGGCCCTGATAAGACATATCGCCAGCGATCTCGGCTGTGGTGTCCTGCTCATCGAGCACAATGTCGGGCTGGTGCTCGGCCTTTGCCAGCATATCGTCGTGCTCGATTCCGGAGCGATCATCGAGGAAGGCCCGCCTGCCGCGATCCGCGACAGCGAGAAGGTGCGCCACGCCTATATGGGCACGGCCGCGAACACCGACCTGCCTGTGCTGGAGGCGATGGAATGAGCCTGCTCGCCCTTTCCGATATCACTATCCGCTACAGCCGTCTCACGGCGGTCCGAAATGTCTCCTTCTCCATGGACGAGGGAGAAATCCTGTTCATCACCGGCCCGAACGGAGCCGGGAAGTCTTCGCTGCTGCGCGCGATCGCCGGTGTTACGCCAGTGGCGGGCGGCCGGATCGACCTTGCAGGTCATGAGATCACCGGCCAGGCGCCGGAGAACATCGCCCGGCTCGGATTCTCCATGGTGCCGGAGGGGCGCGATGTCTTCGGCTCGCTGACGACCGAAGAGAACCTTCTGGTCGGAACCGGCATGCACGCCCGCGAACGCGGCTGGCGCAGCCGAGCGGCCGACGAACTCGAAGCCGTCTACGCAACCTTCCCGATGCTGAAAGAGAGGCGGCATGGGCAGGCGGGATTGCTGTCCGGCGGGCAGCAGCAAATGCTGGTCATCGGACGCGCGTTGATGACCAATCCGCGGCTTGTAGCCATCGACGAGCCTTCGCTGGGCCTCGCCCCCAACATCAACGACCAGGTCTATGAGCGGCTGATCGCGCTGCGTGCGCAGCGCCAGCTCACGCTCCTGATCGTTGAGCAGAGCTCGGCCCGGGCGATGATGGTGGGCGGGCGGATGATCCTGATGCGTGGCGGACAGATCGTGCTCGATGGCGACGCGCGGACGCTCGGCAATGGCGAGGCGATCCAGGCTGCCTATTTCGGTTACGAGGACCACTGAGATGCTCCAGATCCTGTTCGACGCACTCTCGCTTGGCTCGCTCTACGCGCTGGGCGCGCTTGGCATCGCCCTCATCTTCGGTGTGATGCGGCTGGTGAACTTCGCGCATGGCGACGTCATCGCCTTCTGCGTCTTCGCGCTGCTGTGGCCGTCAACCGACGCCATGGCCATCGTCTTCGCCGGCCAATTGCCGTGGTACCTGCTGGTGCCCTTCGTTCTCCTCTGCGGGGCCGGGCTGTCGGTGCTGTGCGAAGTCGTCGTCTTCAGGCGGTTCCGCCAGGCAAATCCGGCAACCATGATGATCGCCTCCTTCGCGCTCGGTTTCGTCATTCGCTACTTCCTGCTCATGCTTTTCTCCAGTCGGCCGAAATCAATCTCGCTGCTGCCCGAACTGTCCCAGCCGGTGGAGATCCTGGGTGCCAGGCTTCCCCTCCTCCAGCTCATAACAATCGTCGCCACGATGGTCATCCTGATCGGCCTGACACTGTTCCTGCGTCAAACCCGCTTCGGCCTGGAGATGCGGGCGGCGGCCGAGAACTTCTCGATGGCCCGCATGCTGGGTGTGCGTGCGAACCGGGTCATCATGGGCGCGTTCGCCCTCTCCGGCGCATTGGCCGCCGCCATTGCGCTGATCTTTGGCGCCCAGACAGGCACGCTGGACATCCAGATGGGCGCCTCGATCATGTTGATGGCCTTCATCGCCACCGTCATTGGCGGCCTCGGCAGCCTCGGGGGGGCCGTGCTCGCCGGCTTCCTGCTGGGCGCCGCCTCGGTGATCATGCAGGTCATGCTGCCCATCGACGCCCGGCCGTTCCGCGATGCCTTTGTCTATGGAGCGGTCATCCTCGTTCTCCTCTTCCGCCCGCAAGGGCTCATTGCCGCGCGCGGCACCAAGGAAAGGGTCTGATTTCATGGCCGCCGCCGCCTCCCTTGCCAACTCTACAGCTGCCGGTGCCGCGACTGCCGAGCGAAAGCCCGCCCGCTTCGCGCTTGCCCGCCGCACAATCCTGACGCCGGTCCTGCTTTCTCTGCTGCTGCTGGCCATCGCGCTGATCACGGTGATGACCGGATCGCGGCCCTTCAACCAGACGGTGATCGACGTGTTCGTCCGCGTCATCCTCGTCGTGGGCCTATACATCTTTATCGGAAATTCCGGCGTTCTCAGCTTCGGGCATATCGGCTTCACCTGCCTTGGCGCCTACGCCGCCGCGTGGCTCACCATCAATCCGATGATGAAACGCGGTTCGCTGCCGGGACTGCCCGAATGGCTGCTGGCGACCCGTTTGCCGTACTGGCAATCGGCCGTGCTGGCGGCATTGTTCGCCGCCCTCGCCGCTCTCATCTTCGGGCGGGTGCTGATGCGATTATCGGGCATCGCAGCATCGATCGCGACCTTCGCGATGCTCGCCATGATCAACACGATTTATTCCAACTGGGAGAGCGTGACCGGAGCGACCTCATCGGTCGTCGGCATTCCGATCGTGCGCATGATCTGGCCGTATCTCATCGGCGCCGTGGCCGCAATCTTCATCGCCTGGGCGCACGCGATCTCCCGGTCCGGCCTGGCCCTTCGTGCTGCCCGCGACGAGCCCACCGCCGCCGCGGCTTCCGGTATCGACATTCCCAGGGAAAGACTGGTGGCGTTCGTCGTATCGGGCGCGGTGATGGGGCTGGGCGGTGCGCTCATGGCTCATTCCATCGGCGTGGTCACACCCGATACATTCTATCTCGGTCTCACCTTCATCACCCTTTCCATGCTCGTCGTCGGCGGCATGGGCAGCCTGTCGGGGGGTGTGGTGGGTGTCGTCCTGCTGTCCGCCCTCATCCAGGCGCTGCGCTGGCTGGAGGCAGGCGTATCGCTCGGCGAGTCCACTTTCGCCCTCCCGAAAGGGGTTCAGGAAATAGCCCTCGGCGTCATCATGATCGTGATCCTCGCGCTTCGCCCATCCGGACTCATGGGCAACCGCGAACTCACCTTACCCCGCAGCAGTCGCAACAAGTGACCGGCGGCACAAGCCCGACCGGAAAACAAAAAAGGAGACGTGCATGACATACAAAATGAGAATTGTCGCAACCGCTCTGGCCTCGATGTCCATCGCATACCCGGCCCTGGCCGATGACAAGACTATCGTCATCGGCTTCGCCACTGCGGAGTCAGGCTTCATGGAAGCCTATGACAAGCCTGCGCAGGAGGCGGCCCTGATCCGCATTGACGAGATCAATGCGGCTGGCGGTCTGCTGGGAAAGCAGATCAAGGTCGTCAAGGCCGACACCAAGTCCGACCGGGCCGAAGGCGCCAAGGCGGGCCTCTCCGTGCTCGACCAGGGTGCGGATCTTGTGGTCGTCTCCTGCGACTACGACTTCGGATCGCCGGCTGCGCTCGCGGCCGAGGACGCGGGCCGTATCTCCTTCTTCCTGTGCGCGGAATCGGTCAAGGCCGGTATCCAGGGTGTCGGCCCGCACAGCTTCTCCGCGTCGGTGCTGGCGGCCGTGCAGGGCGCAACCATGGCCGAGTGGGCATTCAAGGAAAAGGGCGCAAAGGACTTCTACCGTCTGCTCGATACTTGGACGGCCTACAACAAGGGCATCTGCGACGGCTTCGACTGGATGATGCCGAAGCTCGAAGCCCAGGGCGCGAAGCTTGTCGGTGAAGACACCTTCAAGAACGAGGACGCCTCCATCGCCGCGCAGATCACCCGCATCAAGTCTCTGCCGAAGGAGCCGGATGCGATCATGCTTTGCACGATGATGCCGGGCGCTGTCTCGGCCATCAAGCAGCTTCGCGCCGCGGGTATCAACTCCATGATCCTGAATGGATCGGGCGTCGACGGTAGCTATTGGCTCTCGGCTGTGCCCGATCTGACGAACTTCTACGTCCCCGTTCAGGGATCGATCTATGGCGACGATCCCAATCCGGCCGTGCTGAAGTTCAATGCCACCTACAAGCAGAAGACAGGCGCCGATCCCTCGAGCCAGTATGTCTTTCCGGGTTACGTCATGGTCGACGTCTGGGCCAAGGCGGTGGAGCGTGCAGGCACGGCCGATGCCGACGCGGTCGTCGCGGAGCTGGAAAAGATGAAGAATGAGCCGACGCTGTTCGGGCCTCGTACCTTCTCGCCGGAACTACATCACCAGAACCAGACACGGTACCTGATCGTCGAGACCAAGGCCGGCAAGCCGGGTGTTGTAGGCAACTGGACGATTTCCGAGCCGGTACCGATGGAAGCCTTGCTCAAGTAGGAGAAGATGGGCCGGGTAAGCCCGGCCCTTTCGTCCTTTGAGGATCTTGCTTTTGGACAAAAAACGAGGGCGGCCCGCTTGGGCCGCCCTTGTCGCCCGATGAATTCAGATTTTCGCTACCCTCGCGCTTTGCGGTAGGAATCCTTGAGCGCTATGAGCTCCCCCGAGAAAGCGAAGATATCGCAGCCGTCGACTTCGATTTTCTGCCCCGCTGCCGTGGTGCCGACGAAGCGCCATGATGAAAGCCCGGTGTCGCCCGTCACGACGTGCCGTCCCCTGGTCCACGCGGCTTTCGGGAAGGCATCGAACAGCGCTGCATAGGCGGCGCGCACGGCGTCACGCCCCATATGCTTGCGCCCTTCGGCATCGGGTCCAGCCGAGCCGTGGAAAGCGCAATTCTCAGCCATGCAGTCCATCAGCGCGCCCACGTCGCGGGCGTTCCAGGCCGCGAGGAACCGGTCGAGCACGGCCTGCCGCTTGGCTGCGAGATCGCCGGCTTCAACGACCTCGACCTCCAGGAAGGCGAGCGGTGCATCGC
>NZ_RZTF01000236.1:0-10163 GCF_004023175.1 Mesorhizobium sp. M7A.F.Ca.MR.362.00.0.0 | reverse complement strand
ACTCAACCCCTGCGCCGCGCCGAACATCGCAAGTGCCGCGGTGACGCCGGCAAGCGCTGCCCACTGCGTTCCTGCTTCGCCTTCGTTCGAGCCGGTCGCAACCATGCTGCCATCCATGTGAATTGCAGGCCATCCAGCCGGCAAGCCCGAGTAGCTATCGGTTCGATCCAGGCAAAGGAAGGGCCGCCCGGCGAAATCCGCTTGCGCCAACGAGGCGGCGGGAACAGGCCGATGTCGTGGCCGCGCAACTGCCGTTCCGGTATGTCGCTTCCCTCGCCCTAGTGGTCGCCGCCTCCGCAATGGCTGGACAGCCGCCGGTCCATTATGCCGCCCGCTATCGCATCCTACGAGGACCATTCATGACCGCCGCCCTACAACCCTTGGAACCGGCATTGACCACCGACCGCGCCCGTCGCGGCGGCCGCGCCGGAAAGCGCGCCGGCGGCTCGGCCGCGTTCGAGCAGCCGGCTTTCCGCCAGCTGAAAAACCCGCTGACGCCGACTAGGCTGGTCTCCGACGACGAGCTGGAATCGATCCACCTCGCCTCCCTGCGCGTGCTCAGGGAAATCGGCGTCGACGTGCTGCATGACGAGGCCCGCAGCATCATGAAGGCGCATGGCGCCGATGTGCGCGACGGCAGCGAGCGGGTGCGTTTCGACAGCGACATGATCCTCGAACTGGTGTCGCACTGCCCGTCGGAGTTCACCATCCATGCCCGCAATCCAGCGCACAATGTGCGCTTTGGCGGCAACAATGTGATCATCTCGATGATGGCGTCGGCGCCCAATTGCTCCGACATCGATCGCGGCCGCCGGCCCGGCAACCAGCAGGACTACCGCAATTTCTTAAAGCTCGCGCAGATGCACAACATCCTGAACTGCACGGGCGGCTACCCGGTCGAGCCGACCGATATCCATCCGTCCGTCCGCCACCTCGAATGCATCCGCGATCTCAGCGTGCTCACCGACAAGGTGTTCCACATCTATTCGCTCGGCAAGGAACGCAATGTCGACGGCATCGAGATCGCCAGGATCGCGCGCGGCATCAGCCACGAGCAGATGCTGGAAGAGCCGTCCGTCTTCACCATCATCAACACGAATTCGCCGCTCAAACTCGACGTGCCGATGATGGAAGGCATCATCCAGATGTCGAGCAAGGGCCAGGTCGTCGTCGTGACGCCGTTCACCCTGTCGGGCGCCATGGCGCCTGTCACCATCGCCGGCGCACTGGTGCAGCAGAACGCCGAGGCGCTTGCCGGCATCGCCTTCGCCCAGATGGTGCGCAAGGGCGCACCCGTCGGCTATGGCGGCTTCACCTCCAATGTCGACATGAAGTCCGGTTCGCCGGCGTTCGGCACGCCGGAATACATGAAGGCGCAGCTCGTCGGCGGCCAGCTTGCCCGCCGCTACAACATTCCCTACCGCACCTCCAACACCTGCGCCGCCAACACGGTCGACGCACAGGCGGCTTATGAAAGCGTGTTCTCGCTGTGGGGCGCCATCCAGGGCGGCGGCAATCTGATGATGCATGCCGCCGGCTGGCTCGAAGGCGGCCTGCGCTGCTCCTACGAGAAGACCATCCTGGACATCGACCTGCTGCAGATGGTGGCCGAATTCCTGACCCCCCTCGATCTTTCCGACGAGGCACTCGGCTTCGACGCCATCCAGTCGGTCGGTCCTGGCGGCCATTTCTTCGGCACCCAGCACACGCAGGACCGCTACAAGACCGCCTTCTACTCGCCGATCCTGTCCGACTGGCGCAATTACGAGACCTGGGCGGAAGCCGGCTCGCCGACGGCGCTCGAAAAGGCCAACAAAGTCTGGAAGGAACGGCTTGCGTCCTATGAGGAGCCTTACATGGACCCGGCCATCCGCGAGGAACTCAACGCCTTCGTTGCCAAGCGGCGGTCCGAAGGCGGCGCGCCGACCGATTTTTGATCGGCTCCCCGCCGACCACCCCATCTGATTCAGTTTACGCAAAAACGGACCTATCTTGATGAAATCTCACGTAAAAGCGGTTGTCATCGGCGGCGGCGTCGTCGGCTGCTCGGTTCTCTACCACCTGGCCAAGGCCGGCTGGACCGACATCATGCTGATCGAGCGCTCTGAGCTCACCTCCGGCTCGTCCTGGCATGCGGCGGGCGGCTTCCACACGCTGAACGGCGACCCCAACGTCGCCAAGCTGCAGGCTTATACGGTGCAGCTCTACAAGGAGATCGAGGAAATATCCGGCCAGTCCTGCTCGCTGCATTTGACCGGCGGCGTGATGATGGCCGATACGCCCGAGCGCATGGACTTCCTGCGCCTAGCGCATGCCAAGGGCCGCTATCTCGGCATGGACACCGAACTGATCACGCCGTCCGAGGCCAGGGCGATGTTCCCGCTGATGGACGAGACCAATTTCGTCGGCGCCATGTGGGACCCGGTCGAAGGCCATCTCGACCCGTCCGGCACCACCATCGCCTATTCCAAGGCGGCGAAAAAACTCGGCGCCGAGATCGTGCTGCGCAACCGCGTCGTGGAACTGACGCAGGAGGTCGACGGTACCTGGAACGTCGTCACCGAACAGGGCACGGTGAAGGCCGAGCATGTCGTAAATTGCGGCGGCCTGTGGGCCCGCGAGATCGGCCGCATGGTCGGCGTCGAACTTCCGGTGCTGGCCATGGAGCACATGTATCTGCTGACCGAGCCGATGCCGGAAGTCGAGGAATTCAACAAGTCTACCGGCCGCGAAATGATCGGCGTTCTCGATTTCAAGGGCGAGATCTACACCCGCCAGGAGCGCAACGGCATCCTGCTCGGCACCTATGAGAAGGCCTGCAAGCCGTGGTCGCCGGTCAACACGCCGTGGGATTTCGGCCATGAATTGCTGCCGCCGGACCTCGACCGCATCGCGCCATCGCTGGAAATCGGCTTCAAGCATTTCCCTGGCATCGAGAAGGCCGGCATCAAGCAGATCATCAACGGCCCCTTCACCTTCGCACTCGACGGCAACCCGCTGGTCGGCCCGGTGCAGGGCCTGACCAATTTCTGGTGCGCCTGCGCCGTGATGGCCGGCTTCAGCCAGGGCGGCGGCGTCGGCCTCGCGTTGTCGAACTGGATGGTCCATGGCGACCCCGGCTTCGACGTCTGGGGCATGGATGTCACCCGCTTCGGCGAATGGGCCGGCCTGCGCTACACCAACGCCAAGGTGCGCGAAAACTATTCGCGCCGCTTCTCCATCCGCTTCCCCAATGAGGAACTGCCGGCGGCACGCCCGGCGCAGACGACGCCGCTCTACGACACCATGCTGGCCAACAACGCCGTCATGGGCGACAGCTGGGGACTTGAGACGCCGCTCTGGTTCGCACCTGAAGGCAAGGAACCCAGGGATATCGTCTCCTTCCACCGCTCCAACGATTTTGGGCCGATCGGCGAGGAAGTGCGCGCCACGCGTGAGCGCGTCGGCGTCACCGAGATCGCCAACTTCGCCAAATACGAAGTCTCGGGACCCGCGGCCGAGGATTTCCTCAACCGGCTGATGACCAACCCGCCGCATCGTGCTGACGCCGATGCTCAACGAATTCGGCAAGCTGATCGGCGACTTCACCATCGCCAAGGCGGCAGAGGACCGCTTCATGATCTGGGGCTCGTCGGCGGCGCAGAAGTACCACATGCGCTGGTTCGAGAAGCACCTGCCGAAGGACGGAACGGTGCGCATCCACCGCTTCGACCAGACGCTGGTCGGCCTGTCGATCGCCGGGCCGAAATCACGGGAGTTGCTGCAGAAACTGGTCGATGTCGACGTCTCGACAAAAGCTTTCCGCTTCATGGATTTCCGCGAGATGGCGGTTGGCGGGGCCCCCTGCATGGTCAACCGCATCACCTACACCGGCGACCTCGGCTATGAAATCTGGATGGCGCCGGCCTACGAGCGCTTGGTTTACAAAGCGATCAAGGACGCCGGCGAGGAATTCCGCCTTGTCGATTTCGGCATGCGCGCTCTGCTCTCCATGCGCCTCGAAAAGAATTTTCCGACCTGGTTCCGCGAGTTGCGGCCGATCTATGGACCGTTCGAAGGCGCGATGGACCGCTTCATCAAACTCGAGAAGAACGACTTTATCGGCCGCGAAGCTGCCGCCAAGGAACAGGCGGAAGGACCAAAACTGCGCCGCGTCTCCTTCATCGTCGATGCCGCTGATGCCGATGTCATGGGCGACGAGCCGATCTGGGCCAAGGTCAGCAAGAACTATGGCACGGTGGAAAAGCCGCATGGCTATGGCGCGCCGCGCTTCGACAAGGGCGGCAAGGAAATACGCGGTTCCAAGGCTGCCGAAGGCGCTTCCGCCGTGCGGGGTATCGTCGACGGTGACTGGCGCGTGGTCGGCTGGGTCACGTCGGGCGGCTATGCGCATTATGTGCAGAAGTCGATGGCGCAGGGCTATGTCCCCGCAGCGCTTGCCGAGGACGAAAGTGCCGGGCTGTTCGAGATCGAGATCCTCGGTCACCGGCGCCCGGCCCGCATCAATGTCGAAGCGCCCTTCGATCCGAGCGGCGAGAAGATGCGGACCTGAGTTCGACCATGGGCAGCGCGGGGCCGAAGGGCAGCTTTGGCCGCCATCGCAAGATCATGCCGTTCGAGCCAGGCTCGATCGAGGCCCTCCGCGACGCCTCCCGCCGGAAGGCGGCTTCGCTCAACCAGCATGTGCTGGGCTATGGCGCGCAGGCCGAGGCTGAATGGGCTGCGGCAGGCATTGCCGCGCCCGATCTTCCTGCCATGCGTCAATACCGGCTGGAGCGCATCCGCGCCGAGCTGAAGCGGCGCGACTATGCCGGCGCCCTGCTCTACGACCCCGTCAACATCCGCTACGCCACCGACAGCACCAACATGCAGCTGTGGGTGGCGCACAACCCGACGCGGCATTGCTTTGTCGCCACCGACGGGCCGGTGGTGCTGTTCGACTATTTTTCCTGCGAGCACCTGTCCGACCATTCCGGCGTTGTCGACGAAGTGCGGCCGGCGGTGTCGTGGATGTATCTCTATGGCGGCGAACTGACCGAGCAGAAAGTCCGCCGCTGGGCCGCCGGTATCGCCGATCTGGTGAAAGAGCATGGTGGCGGCAGCAGCCGCATTGCCGTCGACCATATCAATCCGGAGGGCGTCGAAGAATTGGCGCGCCTCGGTATTTCCATCGGCAATGGCGAAGCTGTGATGGAGAACGCGCGGCTGATCAAATCACCCGACGAGATCCTCGCCATGCGCCGCGCCATCGTCGCCTGCGAGGCGGCGATGGGCGAGATGGAACAGGCGCTGAAGCCGGGGACTTCCGAAAACGAATTGTGGGCGGAACTGCACCGCGGCAACATCGCGCGCGGCGGCGAATGGATCGAGACACGACTGCTGACGTCAGGCCCGCGCACCAATCCATGGTTCCAGGAATGCTCGTCGCGCAAGATCGAGGCTGGCGATCTCGTCGCCTTCGACACCGACCTCATCGGCCCCTACGGCTTCTGCGCCGACCTGTCGCGCACATGGCTGTGCGGCGATGGAAAGCCGACCAGCGAACAGCGCGACCTGTTCCGCATCGCCGCCGACCAGATCAAGCACAACACCGAACTGATGCAGCCAGGCATCTCGTTTCGCGACCTCGTCGAACGCTCGGCGGTGCCGCCCGGCGACTGCTTCCCGACGCGCTACGGCGTGCTCTATCACCTCTATCACGGCGTCGGCCTGGCCGATGAATACCCGACCTTGCCGCATGCCAGCGACTGGACATCGGACACTCCGGACGGCGTGCTGGAACCGGGCATGGTGCTGTGCGTGGAAAGCTATATCGGCAGGCTTGGCGGGCGCGAAGGCGTCAAGATCGAGGAACAGATACTGATCACCGAGACGGGCAACGAACAGCTCTCAACCTACCCGTTGGATAAGAGACTGCTCGGCTAGCCCGGCAATGGCCTCGCGCAACGCCCCAACCGTCTTTTCCGGTGTCCCTGCGGCGGTGATGTAGGGCAGGCCTTTGCGCCGTCCGGTCCAGCCAACGACCGCCACCCTTTTCGCCGCCGGCTCGAAACGCTGCGCCAGTGCCCAGCTCTTGCAGTCGATGGTCGCTATATCGGCCTTGCCCTCTGCAATTGCGACGATCGAGGAACGGTGCCCACCGCTTTCGCTGCGCGAGGCAAAGAGGTCAAGGCTCTCGCCCATCGCCTCCAGGTCGCGCGTCAAACCGAGGAACCCCGACATCGAATCGAGGCTGTTGAAGGTGAAGCGCTTGCCGCGGATCCGATCGAGTGGGATCAGCGGGCTGCCGTCATTGGGCGAGGCAACCGACGGCGCGCCATCCGCCAGCATGACGATGGCGCTGGAATAGAGCTCGCCCTGCCCGCCTTCGTAGGCGTCGTAGCTTGGCTGGGCAACCACCTGCACATGCCTGGACAGGCCGAGTTCCATCGGCCCCCAGCAGGTCTGCGCGAACAGCAGCGCCGGGTGCAGCCACAGTATGTGAAAATCGAGCTCGTCCGGCGGCAATGTCGCTGGATCGGGTGCGATCAATGCACCGGCAGCATCACGAATACCGCCCGGCACCGGTGGCAGGTCACCATTGCGCCGCACGATGGATTGCGGCGCGTCGATGCCCTTTTGCCGAAAGGCGTCGCGCAGCAGCACCCATTGCGCGTCGACTTCATCGCGCACTTCGGGCCAATCGTACATCGGCAACGCCGCAACCAATTCACTCATGCCGATATCAAATCATCATGTCTGGAAAAAAGATCGCGAAAACGCGGCGCCCAATCAGAATTGGCCGACATGGATTCCGGGTAGACCGGAATTATTCCTTCGGCGGCTCGGCGGGAACCGGCGCACTGCCGAGCCCGCTGATGCTGCGCGCCCTGATGCGCGGCTTGAAGGCCCTGCCCGGCTCGGCTTGACGCCGCAGCACCGGATGCACGATCGGCTCCTTGGCCTTGAACGCATAGGCTTTGATCAGCGCGAAATAGTTCGGATAGGCATAGCCATTGTTCATCCGCAGCCATTCCTCACGGCGGTCACGAAACAGCTTGGGCAGCTTGTACCACGCCACAGTCGGGGTCTTGTGATGGACGAAGTGCAGATTGTTGTTGAGGAACAGGAACGACAGCGGCGAGCGCTCGACGATCACCGTGCGGCCTTCCGGATGTTCCGACCATTGATGCTCGGCGAAAGTGCGGATCGAGATTAGCGACTGGCCGAGCCAGACCGGCACCAGAACGTAAAGCCACAGCGGGATGCCGAAGCCGAACTGGACGATCGGCAGCACGATAGCAAGACCGATCGCATGCAGCAGCCAGGCCTTGCGGATCGCCTTGTCGCCGGCGATCACCTGCTTGGCATCGTCGATGAAGAAGCCGACGCAGGACAGCCACGGGCCGAGCACGAAGCGGCCTGCCATGGTGTTGTTGATCTTGAGCAGGAATTTCATCGTCGGCGGCAGCTCGTCATGCTGCCAGAGCGCCTGGTAATAGCTTTCCGGATCGTCCAGCGGGTCGGTCAGCCGCTCGTCGGCGTGGTGGCGCAGATGGATTGTCTTGAAGCGGCGGAACGGCCAGACCAGACCGATCGGCAGAAACACGAAGGCTTCATTGACCCGCGCGTTGCGTGTCGGATGCCCGTGCAGCACTTCGTGCATGATCGACGACTGCAATGCGGCGGTCAAAGCCAGGATGGCGAGCGCCAGGACGGGGTAGGATGGCCAGAGCAGAAAACCGGTGGCGAGCCATGTTGCGTAACAGAAAAAGGCGAGTACCACGGTCGGCCACTCGATGGCCGGTGCGCTGTGTCGCCTGATGCTCTTGCTCGTCATGCTATCGACCACTGCCCCTCAGTCGCCGGAACCCCAATTGGCTCCTGACAGCATAGTGTCAGGAGAAATGATTCCACTCAACGAGACAAAGTGCACAAACTGTTGCGATTGCGCATTTTCGACCGCACATGTTATATATTGTAAACAGACTTAGGGATTCATTTACGCCTGAGGCGCGCTCGGAAGCGCTTCGGCGCAAATTTTTCCTCAATCGAGGTGGAGCACGCACATGGACAAGCGCGACCTGTCAACGATCTTCCGCGAACGCCTGAAAATGCTCTTGACACGCTCCGACCTGAACCAGTCGGCCTTCGCGACCGCGGTCGGCATCGACCGCTCGGCGCTGTCGCAGCTGCTGTCGGGCGCCTCGACCCGCCTGCCCCGCGCCGAAACGCTGCTCAACATCGCCGCCGAGTTCAAAGTGTCGCTCGATTGGCTTCTCGGCCTCAGCCAGGACGAGGGTCTCACCGGCGAAATCCGCGAGAGCCTGGAGATAGAAGAGGCACCGGACGGTTTCGACCGCACGTTGCTGGCCAAATGGCATGCGGAGGCGGCCGGCACCAAGATCCGCTACGTGCCGGCCGGCATCCCCGACCTCCTGCGCACCGAAGCACTGGTCGACTACGAAGCCGGCATCACCAACAAGAGCCGCCTGGCGCAAGCCGGAGAAACGCAATACCGCATCGACTATAACAGGCGCCCGGAAACCGACATGGAAGTCTGCATGCCGCGCCACACGCTGGAGATATTTGCCCGCGGGCTGGGTGTCTGGGACCGGTTCCCCGAAGCCGACCGGCGCGCCCAGCTGCTGCACATGGCGACGCTGCTCGACGACCTCTATCCGACCTTCCGGCTGTTTCTCTATGACGGGCGGATGCGCTATTCGATCCCCTACACAATCTTTGGCCCTTATCGCGCCGCCATCTATGTCGGCGACATGTATCTGGTGCTCAACGCCACCCAGCCGATCCAGACGCTGATCCAGCATTTCGACAATCTGATCCGGGCCGCCGACATCAATGCGCACGAGGCGTCCGGCTTCGCGCACAGACTGGCCGGCATGTCGTTCCCAACAGGCACTGTCTGATCTCTGGCAACGATGATCCATCAGACGGAAACCGGCCTCTGCTTTGGTGTCCGCGCTACTGCTATTTCATTGACTGCACATAAAGACTTCTTTATATCCTTATTCGACTTCGAAACATGAAAGCCAATCCGATGACGACCACCAACCCGATCGATGCGCTGCTGGCTGAAAAGGGCGTGCTGCTGGCCGATGGCGCCACCGGCACCAATTTGTTCGCCATGGGTCTGGAGGCCGGCGAGGCACCCGAGCTGCTGAACGAGACGGCGCCCGACACCATCACCAGCCTGCATCAGAATTTCGTCGATGCCGGCGCCGACATCATCCTCACCAACTCGTTCGGCGGCACCCGTCACCGCTTGAAGCTTCACCATGCGCAGGATCGCGTGCATGCGCTGAACAAGCGCGCCGCCGAGCTTGCGCGCGCCGTCGCGGACAAAGCTGACCGCAAGGTGATCGTCGCCGGCTCGGTCGGCCCGACCGGCGAATTGCTGGTGCCGCTCGGCGCCATGACCTATGACGAGGCGGTCGACGCTTTCGCCGAGCAGATCGAGGGTCTCAAGGAAGGCGGCGCCGAAGTCGCCTGGATCGAGACGATGTCGGCTCCCGACGAGATCCGCGCCGCCGCCGAGGCTGCCATCCGTGTCGGCCTGCCCTACACCTATACCGGTTCCTTCGACACCGCCGGCCGCACCATGATGGGCCTGCTGCCCAGGGATATCCACGGCGTCACCGACGGGCTGTCGCAGGCGCCTCTCGGCGTTGGTGCCAATTGCGGCGTCGGCGCATCCGACATCCTGGCCTCGCTGCTCGACATGACGGAGGCGAAGCCGGAGGCGACGGTGATCGTCAAGGGCAATTGCGGCATTCCCGAATTCCGCGGCACCGAAATCCATTATTCCGGCACGCCCGAACTGATGGCCGATTATGTGCGCCTCGCTGTCGACGGCGGCGCCAAGATTATCGGCGGCTGCTGCGGCACCTCGTTCCAGCACCTTGCCGCCATGCGCAAGGCGCTCGATGCGCACACCAGGGCGGATCGTCCGACGGTTGCCGCGATCGTCGAGCGCATTGGTCCGATGCGCAACAAGGTCGCGACGGAAAACACCGCCGAGACCAGCGAAGCCCGCCGCGAGCGCCGCCGCAGCCGGGCCTGACCTTATCGGTTTCGATTATTCGCTGTTGTCGGCGTAGCTCGACTGCGCCGACTTGAAGTCGACCACATTGTCGCCGCGCATCGTCATCAGCGCGCCTGAAGCG
>NZ_RZTF01000235.1:9606-10184 GCF_004023175.1 Mesorhizobium sp. M7A.F.Ca.MR.362.00.0.0 | reverse complement strand
TGCGGAAGCCGTCGCGGAAACGGGACCAGCGTGTGCCCAACGCTGTAACCATGTCCTCGAGAGTCGGCGGCGCGGCCACAGACGCATAGGTGATGGTGACATTGCCGGCGAGGCCGGCCTCGCGTGAAACCGGTAGCGGTATCGAGGCGAGATAGTCCGGCGGCACGTCGATAAGCCCACCGAACGGCCATTGCGCGCGCAGCGTGGCGGCGTCTGTCGGCGCGACATTCACGTCTATGTCGTTAGGCGTGCCGGCAACCCTGTAAGGGCAGCGGAAACGGCCGCAATTGGCTTGCGCCGAAAACTGCCACAGTGCGTAGCCTTGCCAGTTGCCCATCGGAAAATGCACGTCGATGTCCTTGGTGTAGCGCGCATACCAGAGCGGCAGCCGCGACAGGAGCCGGTATCGGTAGCTGTTGTCGGCAATGTAGCGGGCGGTCTTGCCGTTGGTGTACAGCACCGGGAAACGGCCGATGCGCCGATGCACCTGGCGTACGAACTCCTCGGCATCGTCGAGCGACATCCATTGCGAGGGGTCATTGCCCTCGATGTCGAGAGCCATGAGATCGTCCGGCGCA
>NZ_RZTF01000235.1:1130-9596 GCF_004023175.1 Mesorhizobium sp. M7A.F.Ca.MR.362.00.0.0 | reverse complement strand
GCGCAGGCTCGGCGAAATCGAGGAAATTGTTGGCCTGCTCGACCGGATTGCCGGGACGGGCAAGGTGATAGGCGCCCCATTTCAGGCCGAGTGCCTTGGCCACCACCCGGCGCGTCTGGAACAGTTCGCGCGTCACCGCATGGCGTTTCCACAGCGCCTTGCAAAGCTTCACCTCAATGTCGTTGCCCAAGCAGAAATAGGGGGCGGCACGCCGTCGGAGGCCTTGTTGATGAAGCCCACGATCCGCTTGTCGGTGGCGAGCTGGGCCCAGTCGATGGAATTATATTCGTAGGCATCGACGACCAGAGCGCGGTCGGCGTTCTTCCACGGCTCGGAGAAATCCGAGGCCGTTGCCGCCGTCGAAAGCGCCATCGTCGCCGCAAGAGCGAGGATCGCCAGCGCATGCCGGCCAGAAGTGTGCAGCGGTTTTGGGGCAACGACATGCGCAGGAAACAGAGGCTTGAAGGGTGTCGGTACGACACTCTTCAAGCGGCGAAGGAGGTGCGCCGTCCTTTTCAAAACAGGGAATCCCCGTTGACCAAAAACAAATCCTGAACGGCTATGGTTAAGGAAGTGCTTTCGGGGCTGGCCTCAGAAAAGCTGGCCACGCATCAGCCGCTAGAATTCAAACGGGTCAGGCGCCGGCTCTTGCCGCAGCGTGCCTTCGGCGGCGCGTTTGCGGTGGTGGGCGAGCGAGCATTGCGGCGAGCACAAAATGCCGCGATCCGACCAGTAGGCGGCACCATGGTCCAGTCTGCCCCCATGGTAGCAGAACCCCTCCGCTCGATAGGGCAGGCCGCATTCGATGCAGCGGTAGGCGTCGGGTCTGGCAAGCATAGGCGGTTCCGGTTGGCTGGTCTGATCCATCGCCGGTCGACTTGATCCGGCATGGGTTGAACTTAATACGCGCCGCCGCGATTGCAAAATCCGCGTGACAAAATTTGACGTTTACGTAAAAAGAAGATGGGAGACCGCTGATACGGCGGGTGGTTTTGCAGCGGCACCGGTTCTAGGGTTGGGCAGGCCGATGCAATCAGGAGGAGTGGGCGGCATGTATAGGGCACCGGTCGAGGATATCGCCTTCACGCTCAAGCACGTGGCCGGCATGAAGTCGGCGCTCGATGCCGGCACCTTCGGCGATCTCGGCGAGGACCTGGTCGATGCCGTTCTGGGTGAGGCCGGCCGTTTCGCCACCGAAGAGGTCGCACCGCTCTACACGATCGGCGATCGGCAGGGTGCGGTGCTGAAAGGCGGCGCCGTCACCACGCCGCCCGGCTGGAAGGAACTCTATCGCCGCTGGATCGATGGCGGCTGGAATGCGCTCTCGGGGCCTGAGGAATATGGCGGCCAGGCGCTGCCGACCATGCTCGGCGTGGCCGCGCTCGAAATGTGGAACTCCGCCGCCATGGCTTTCGGCATCGGCCCGACGCTGACCATGGGCGCGGTCGAGGCGCTCGACAAACACGCCTCCGAAGACCTCAAGGCCAAATATCTCGAAAAGCTCGTCTCCGGCGAGTGGATGGGCACGATGAATCTGACCGAGCCGCAAGCCGGCTCGGATCTCGCCGCCTTGCGCGCCCGCGCCGAGCCGGCGGGTGACGGCAGCTATCGCATCTTCGGCCAAAAAATCTTCATCACCTATGGCGAGCACGATTTCACCGACAACATCATCCATCTCGTGCTGGCAAGGCTGCCCGATGCGCCGGCCGGCACGCGCGGCATATCGTTGTTCCTGGTGCCGAAATTCCTGGTTGGCGACGATGGCGCGCTCGGTGCCCGCAACGACGTCTTCTGTTCCGGACTTGAGCATAAACTCGGAATCCATGCCTCGCCGACCTGCACCATGATCTATGGCGACGGCTTCGAAGGGGCCGAACCCGGCGCCGTCGGCTGGCTGATCGGCGAGGAGAACAAGGGGCTCGCCTGCATGTTCACCATGATGAACAATGCGCGGCTTTGTGTCGGCATGCAGGGGGTGGCGGTCGCGGAAGCCGCAACGCAGAAGGCGATCGCCTATGCCAATGAGCGCCGGCAGGGCAAGGCCGCGAGCTACACTGGCACGGGTATGGCGCCTATCGTCCATCACCCCGATGTCCAGCGTAACCTGTTGACCATGAAGGCGCTGACCCAGACCGCACGCGCCATCAGCTATTCCTGTGCCCACGCCATCGACATGGCCCGTGTCTCCGCCGGTGACGAGGCGGCATACTGGCGCGATCGCGCCAATCTGCTGACGCCGCTGGCCAAGGCGTTCTCGACCGATATCGGCGTCGAGGTTGCCTCGCTCGGCCTCCAGGTTCATGGCGGCATGGGCTTCATCGAGGAGACGGGAGCGGCCGCCTTCTATCGCGATGCGCGCATCGCCCCGATTTACGAGGGCACCAACGGTATCCAGGCGATCGATCTGGTGATGCGCAAGCTGCCGCTCGGCGGTGGCGACCATGTGCATGGTTACATCGCCGAACTGGCTGATATGGCCGCAGCGGTGCGGACCTCGAACATGCAGGGTTTCGGCCGCACCGCCGACGCTCTCGACGCGGCACTTGGCGATCTCAGCGAAGCGACCCGCTTCCTGCAAAAACTGACGGCCGATGGCCGATCGGAAGAGGCGCTGGCAGGCGCCACGCCCTATCTCAGGCTGATCTCGCTTGCCGCCGGCGGCGCCTATCTGGCGCGCGGTGCTCTTGCCGATCACAACCGCATAGCGCTTTGCCGTTTCTTTGCCGAAAACCTGCTCGGCGAGGTCAGCGCCTTGAGGGCGCGCGTCATTGATGGCGCCGAAAGCCTCGCCGCTGCCGGCAAGACGCTCGTCTCTGCCTGACGTTTCACAAGGAAAACACCGTGACAGACCCTATCCTCGTCGAGCGCCAGGGCGCCATCCAGATCATCCGCATGAATCGGCCGGACAAGAAGAACGCGCTGACGCGCGCCATGTATGCGAAAATGTCAAAAACCCTGGCCGAGGGCGACGCCGACCCGGCCATCCGCGTCCATGTCTTTCTCGGCGTGCCCGGCGCCTTCTCCTCCGGCAACGACCTTGCCGACTTCATGGTCGTCGCCACCGGCGGCGACGGCGGCACCGAAGTCTGGGATTTCCTGATGGCGCTGGCCAAGGTCGAAAAACCCATGGTCTCCGGCGTCGACGGCATCGCGGTCGGCATCGGCACGACGCTCAACCTGCATTGCGACCTGACTTTCGCCACGCCACGCACCGTGTTCAGGACGCCTTTCGTCGACCTGGGCCTTGTGCCTGAAGCGGGATCGAGCCTGCTGGCACCGCGCATTCTGGGCCAGCAAGCCGCTTTCGCGCTGCTCGGTCTTGGCGAGGGTTTTTCGGCCGAGCGCGCCAAGGCCGCCGGCCTGATCTACGAGGTGGTCGAGGAAGCAGCGCTGGAGGCTTCGGTATTGGCGGCAGCCGGCCAGATCGCCGCCAAGCCACCACAGGCGCTGAAGATCGCGCGCAACCTGATGCGTGGTTCGCGCGACGATCTCGTCGCCCGCATCGGCGAGGAAAGCGAGCATTTTCGCGAGCGGCTGAAGTCCGATGAGGCGCGCGCCGCACTCACCGCGTTCATGACGAGAAAGAAGGCCTGAGCCTCAGGGATAAAGCCGTGTCTTGTCCCAGCCGTCCTTCGCACTGCGCGTAAAAACGAGCCGGTCGTGCAGCCGGAACGGCCTGTCGTGCCAGAACTCGATGGTGCTGGGCACGATGCGGAAGCCGGACCAGTGCTTTGGCCGCGGGATTTCGCCGATCGGATAGCGTGCCGTGTATTCCGCCACCGCTTTCTCCAGCGCAAAGCGGCTTTCCAGCGGCCGCGATTGTTTCGAGGCCCAGGCGCCGATGCGGCTGCCGCGCGGCCGTGTCGCATAGTAGGCGTCGGCTTCGGCGTCGCTGACGATCTCCACCGGTCCGCGAATGCGCACCTGGCGGCGCAGCGACTTCCAATGGAAACACATCGCCGCCTTCATGCTGCCAAGAATCTCCTGGCCCTTGGCGCTCTCGAAATTCGTGTAGAAGACAAACCCGCTTTCATCGAACCCCTTGAGCAACACCATACGCACATCCGGCATGCCGTCGGCATCGACGGTCGCCAGAGCCACGCCGTTGGGGTCGTTCGGCTCGCTTTTCGTGGCGTCGTCCAGCCATGCGGCAAAGAGGCGAAACGGCTCGGCAGCCTCGGTAAAGTCACCGCTTGTTAACTCAGTGTCACTCATAGTTTTTCTCAAATTGTCACGAAGCCAAGATTCTTACAAAACCAAGATTCTTTACGAAGCAAGGGGGAGGCTGCCGATTGTCGCGTATCGCGCAAGCTTTTGACAGCAGGCAATGGAGCGTTATCGCTTCGGCCAGCGCGAAAGCCGCGATTGTGGCGGTCGCCTTGCCGCTTGCCGCGTGTGGCGCCGGCGGCTTCAGCCTGGAAAAAGCCGAAGTCGACCGCTCGATCCTGACCAGCAGCACGTCTGCTTCGGCCGCGCCGGCCAATTTGGATCGCGACTCCGACCAGACGACGATCGGCAATGCGGTTTCCTCGGCCGACATCGAGCAGCTCGGCGGGCAGGCCGTGCCGTGGGCCAATGCCGGCACCGGTTCGCGCGGTTCCATCACCGACCTGGCGGAATTGAAGGACAACGGCCAGACCTGCCGCCGCTTCAAGGCCTCACGCGAAAGCTTTGACGGCGTTGCCATGTTCGAAGGCGAACTGTGCCTGGCCAGCGCCGGCGGCTGGCGCATGCAGGACTTCAAGGCACTCTGATTTTCCGCGTCTGATATGCTGCTCCAGCACTGGAATTTCTTCCTATGCGAGCGCATATAGGTGGCAACCAGAGACTCAACTCTTCTCCAGGGCAGTAAGCATGCGCGACCCCTATGAGGTGCTGGGCGTTGCCAGGAACGCATCGTCCAAGGACATAAAGTCGGCGTATCGGAAACTCGCCAAGAAGCATCATCCGGACCAGAATCCGAATGATCCCAAGGCGAAGGACCGTTTTGCCGCGGCCAACCAGGCCTACGAGATCGTCGGCGACGAAAAGAATCGCGCCGCTTTCGATCGCGGCGAGATCGACGCCGACGGAAAGCCGCGATTCCAGGGCTTTGAAGGCGCTGCCGGTGGCGGCGATCCCTTTGGCGGCTTTCGCCGGCAACAGGGTCCGGGCGGTTCGCGGTTCGAATTCCGCTCCGGCCGACCGGGTGGCGATCCGTTCGACGGCAACAGCGACATCTTCAGCCAGATTTTTGGCGACACTTTTTCGGGCGCGCGCGGTCCCGGCACGGGCGATCGCCGCCAGCAGGCGACAGCAGCCGATCTGAACGTGACGCTCGACGTCACCATCGAGGAAGCGGCGACCGCCGAAAAGGTGACGGCGATGTTCCCCGATGGCCGCAAGGTGGCGGTCAAGCTGCCGGCCTATGTCGAGGATGGCCAGACCATCCGCCTCAAGGGCCAAGGCGAGCAGGGGCCGGGCCAGCCAGGCGACGCGCTGGTCAAGATCCATCTGCGCCGACATCCACGCTACCGCATCGAGGGCCGCGACCTGCACGCCGATCTGCCGGTGGTGCTGGCGGATGCGGTGCTCGGCGCCAAGGTGCCGGTCGAGACGCCGACCGGCAGGCTTGCGGTCAACATTCCTGCCTGGTCGAGCTCCGACAAGGTCCTGCGGCTGAAGGGCAGAGGCCTGCCGGAAAAGGCCGGCGGCCACGGCGATCTCTACGCTCATGTGCGTATCATGCTGCCGGAAGGCGGCGACAGCGCGCTCGAAGAGCTGTTGCGCGGCCAAAAAGGCTGATCGGCGGCTTTTGTCCCCCGAACTGTCCGGTTTGGACGCTTGAAGGGGCTCTGTGCCTGTGCGATAGGGCAACCCACAAAGCTGAAATCTTGCGGAGAGCGCTCACATGGCGGGTGGACAGGGCCTAATGGCCGGCAAGCGCGGCCTCATTCTTGGCGTCGCCAACAATAGGTCGATCGCCTATGGCATCGCCAAGTCGTGCGTCGACCATGGCGCCGAGATCGCGCTGACCTATCAGGGCGAGGCGTTCAAGAAGCGCGTCGAGCCGCTGGCGGCGGAACTGGGCGCCTTTGTCGCCGGCCATTGCGACGTCACCGATCCGGCGAGCCTGGACGAGGTTTTCGCCAATGTCGCCAGGCACTGGGGCAAGCTTGATTTCCTCGTCCACGCCATCGCCTTCTCCGACAAGGATGAACTGACCGGCCGCTATGTCGAGACGACGCGCGACAATTTCCTGCGCACCATGGACATTTCGGTCTATTCCTTCACCACCATAGCCAAGCGCGCCGAGGCGCTGATGACCGATGGCGGCTCGTTGCTGACGCTGACCTACTACGGCGCCGAAAAAGTGATGCCGCACTACAACGTCATGGGTGTCGCCAAGGCGGCGCTCGAGGCCAGCGTGCGCTACCTGGCGGTCGACCTCGGCGCCAAGAAGATCCGCGTCAACGCCATCTCGGCCGGCCCGATCAAGACGTTGGCCGCCTCCGGCATCGGCGATTTCCGCTACATCCTGAAGTGGAACGAGTACAATTCGCCGCTGAAGCAGACGGTCACGCAGGAGGAAGTCGGCGATTCCGGCGTCTATTTCCTGTCCGACCTGTCGCGCGGCGTCACCGGTGAAGTGCACCACGTCGATTCGGGCTACCACGTCGTCGGCATGAAGGCGGTCGACGCGCCTGATATTTCGACGGTCAAGGACTAACGCCCGGCCAACCGTCGTCCGTCCCGATCCCGCACCGGAAGACCTGATGTACCCGCTGGTTTATATCGCGCGCCACGGCCAGACCGCGTGGAACGCCGAAATGCGACTTCAGGGGCAGGCCGATACCGATCTCAACGCTCTTGGCCGCGAACAGGCGACCGGCAACGGGCTTCGGCTAGCCGCGTTGGTCCCAAATCCCTGGGAATTCGATTTCCTCGCCAGTCCGATGAAACGGACGCGCGAAACGATGCAGCGTATTCGCGCCGCGATGAAGCTCGATCCGGATGCCTATCGAACCGATCCGCGCCTCGTCGAAGTCAATTTCGGCGATTGGCAGGGATTTACCTTTCCCGAGCTCGAGACAGGATATCCCGGAGCGAGCATGACGCGTGCTCTGGACAAGTGGAACTTTCAGCCGCCCGGCGAAGGTGCGGAGAGCTATCAGATGCTGCTCGAACGGGTGAGGCCATGCTTCGACGCGATCGAACGCCAGACGATATGCGTGACCCATGGCGGCGTCATGCGCACCTTGTTTCGCTTCGTTCTGGGGCTGGCCGAGGACGAGGCCGCGAACCTGGAAATACCGCAGGATCGCCTGCTCAAGCTCGAAGGCAAGAGTCTGGAGTGGCTTTAATGCATGTCGCCCAAAAGTGGCCCCGGTTTTGGGAGAACGACATGCATAAAACAAAGACCTAAAGCGGGTCGCCTGAATCCGTTCAGACGCGACACGCTTTAGGCCATTGGCAGGCGGCTCGGCGAAAGCTGAACCGCAAACACAGCATTCAATTGAGGTTGGAAGCTCTAGTTGGCAGAGCTGTCCGGCAGTTCCATGTCGGTGACGATGTTTTCGCCATTGGTCACATCGTAGGCGATGACGATGTCCATGCCCGGCTTCAGCGCGTCGAGATCGGTCTCGGCGTTCAGCTTGTAGGACTTGCCGTCATCCAGCGTCAGCGTCGCCGTATCCTTGTCGATCTTCTTGATCAGGCCTTCGGTCTGGCCGGCGAAAGCGGCGGTGGAAAG
Source organism: Mesorhizobium sp. M7A.F.Ca.MR.362.00.0.0 (assembly GCF_004023175.1). Taxonomy (NCBI): domain Bacteria; kingdom Pseudomonadati; phylum Pseudomonadota; class Alphaproteobacteria; order Hyphomicrobiales; family Phyllobacteriaceae; genus Mesorhizobium; species Mesorhizobium sp. M7A.F.Ca.MR.362.00.0.0. Next base: position 1,864 of record NZ_RZTF01000235.1, on the reverse strand, counting down.
CAGCGTGGCGGCAATGGCGCCAATCAGGGTACGCATGATCGTTCCTCTTTATCATTGCGCCGGCATGGCGGCGGGCGTTCAACGGCGGATGGAGCAGAGCAGAAACCAACCGAATGTGTCAAAACTAAATCCGCCAGATCACAGTTTGACCCCTGTGAAAAACGCCAATAGAACGCAATCTTCAGCCGGCTCCGATGCCGGGCAGGGTCATTTCATGTCTCACAACACGTTCGGCCACCTTTTCCGCGTCACCACCTGGGGCGAAAGCCATGGCCCGTCGCTCGGTTGCGTGGTCGACGGCTGTCCGCCCGGCATCCGCTTCACTCGAGCAGACATCCAGGCCGAACTCGACAAGCGCCGGCCGGGGCAATCACGTTTCGTGACGCAGCGTCGCGAACCAGACGAGGTCAAGATCCTGTCCGGCTTCATCTTCGACGAGGACGGCGAGACGATGATCACCACCGGCACGCCGGTGTCGATGCTGATCGAGAATGTCGACCAGCGTTCAAAGGATTATGGAGAGATCGCCCGCCAATACCGGCCGGGCCATGCCGACTACACCTATGACGTCAAATACGGCGTGCGCGATTATCGCGGCGGCGGCCGCTCCTCGGCCCGCGAGACGGCAGCCAGGGTGGCGGCCGGTGCCTTGGCGCGCAAGGTGGTTCCGGGCGTGGTGGTGCGCGGCGCGCTGGTGTCGATGGGCGAAAAATCCATCGATCGCGCCAACTGGA